>SFFC01000030.1 GCA_004556985.1 Clostridiales bacterium
TCTGTTCCTGACGGTGGGCATTCCTGCGCATATCAAGGGTTATCAATATCTGCGCGAGGCGGTTCGCATGGTCATCGACAACCCCGACCTGATGGGGCGAATCACCAAGGAGCTCTACCCGGGCATCGCGCGGCGCTTCGGCACGACGTCAAGCAAGGTGGAGCGCGCCATCCGCCACGCCATCGAGGTCGCCTGGAACCGCGGGCGCATCGAGGCGCTCGACGAGGCGTTCGGCAAGAACGTGTGCTCGCTGGATGACAAGCCCACCAATGGCGAGTTCATCGCGCTGGTCGCGGACAGGCTCAGGATCGAGAAGAGCGCGTAAAAATCGGGCAATCACTGAAGGAACAGAGGATGCCCCTGTTGGCCATGAATGCGGCGGAAGCCGATGAACGCCATGGCGGCAGTGAAAAGCAGCGCGTTATCGCCAGCTGCTGCGAAATGCAGATGGAGAGAAGCAAGCCGTGCCTGCGGGACAAAATCCCATAGGCACGGCTTGATGTTATGGTCGAGGGATCCATTCGGGCGTCGGGAGCACACGTCCTTTTGCCGAAGGAGCATTAATCTTGCCTTTGGAGGACGAAGTAATCCGTGTGATACCGCAAAACGTTCACATGGCTGCGCTTTATATGACCGATGCGGACCTGAAAAAAGGGGATCGGCGGCACGAAACCGCCGGTGCCCTCCTCAATCTCCCGGATCAGGACTGTCTCCTCCCGGGCAAGCTGCACGCCGGCCGTATCCGGCTCAAAGGCGTATTCTCCGCTGAGGCTGTCCACCGTCAGCGCACCCAGACAAACATCCTTGAAGTACAGCGTGTAATGCTCCATGCTTTTCTCCACAGACATCAGTAGGGATAATCCATCTCGCGCTCCTGACAGAAAGCAAACTACTTCTTGTGCCAAATCTCGGCAAACGCCCGCTGGCTTTCGCGGTATTCCTCGTTTTCCTCCTTCAGACGCTTGTATTCATCGGAGGATTCCAGCCTATTGATCTCCCGAATATGCGCTTCTCCTGCGAGTGCCTCCGCTTTGCTGATCCATTTTCCGTCCTTCCGCACCCAGAAGAGCAAGTAGAGCGAAATGGCCAACAGGATCAGAATGCTGATCAGGAAGACGATATTGGAAATGCACAGCACCTCATAGAGTATGTGCAGGAACAAGACGACGAATGCCGGAACCAGGGCGATGACGGCCGTCACCTTGCCCAGAGAGATAAACCAGGTGAGGGGTGCCAATGCGGCATCCCTGTCGATGCCCAGCAGCTTCCAGAAGAGCATCATCACCACCGGAATCAGAAACACCGCAGCCAGCACGACCACAAAAATGGTATTCCAGTTGTTCTTTGAGCGCTTGTCCAGGGTGACGACCTTCTTCTCCTTCATCTTATTGAGCTTTTTGCGGAAGGCTGTGTACTCGTCCGAATCCTCCGGAATGCATTCCATGCGATACGTCAGGCCGGGCTGCTGAGCATAGGTGGTATGCTCCCTGTCATCCACAATATCCACCTTCGACGGGACAAAATCGGAAGAGAAATAGTCAAAATAGACCTTGATATCTTCACCAGTCCGTGAATTCTCGGAGACAAAACCGAAGTCGGTTCTGGAAAGCGGCCAGCTGCCAATGCGGCCTTCGTGCTCGATGATGTAGTCCTGCATATCCTGGGCTGCCTTTTGGCGGACCAAGCGGTTGAACTTGTTGATTTGATCCATGAGAGAGTCTTTCGTGCTTCGTGAGGCGAAATTCTTGACCTGGTCGTACTCCGCCCACATTTTCTCGTATCGTTTGACCGATTTTTGAACGCTGGACATGTAGACAAAGCCCAGACCGTTGCCCTCGGCCTCCGCTTCTGCGAGAAGCTGATCGTAATCCTCGCGCTGGTAGTTGTTGGTGGCCCTGCGGTAATCCTCTGCCGTATACCCGTGCGTCAATATGTACGCGTCCGTGTTGCCATGATGCACTCCTCCTGTTGTGGTATTCTTTCATTCTATTCGCGGAAATGACACAAATCAAGGGTTTTGTCCAAAAAAACTGGAAATTATCTCCCGCAGCGGACAGGTAGAGGGTGCCTGGACGGTGAAAGCCCGCCCAAAGGCTTCGGCTCCCATGTGCAGAGCGGGGAGGAGCAGCAGCACCGGTATGGAGGAAAGGGAAAGCGATGATCCGGGGGAGAGCCGGAACGCGGGTTGAGCAGGTGCGGTTTCCCGCTCCCGGCGGACTGGGCCGGCGCATTCTTGAGCGCCGCGGGGCTTGACAAACCCTATGCCATTCCATTATGATGATAAAAACCGGCGTGATCTGAGCGGCAGACGCCAAGGAGAGAGGCACATGGAGGAGCATAAGGACGAACGGGGAAGCGGTTCGAAGATCGTCTTCGAATCGCTGAACATCCTGGTTTCCCGGTGGGTGGACGGCACCTTCTCGGAAATCGTCGACGACTGGAAGTGGATATTCACATACAGCGCCCGGCACAAGGGCGCTATTGCCTTTTATACCATTCTGGGCCTGATCAGCACGACGCTGGGCCTTGTCTCCAGCGTCGTGAGCAAATACCTGCTGGATATCATCACCGGCTATCAGACCGAGAAGCTCACGCTGCTCATCGGCGTGATGATCGGCAGTACGGTGTTCAACCTGGTCGTGGGCAACCTGCTGGGGCGCTTTGAGCTCAAGCTCAACATCGCCATCAACAACGACATTCAGGCTGATATCTTCGACAAGATCATCGATGCGGACTGGCTTGCGCTGAGCCAGTACAGCAACGGCGACGTGCTCAACCGCTTCAACAGCGACGTCGGCACCGTCAGCGGCAACGCGATCACCTGGCTGCCCTCGATCATCATCACGATCTACAACTTCGTCGCGACCTTCCTGGTCATCCTGCGTTTCGACTGGGTGATGGCCGTTCTCGCGTTTGCCAGCGCGCCGTTCCTCTTCCTGATGTCGACGATCGTGCTCAAAAAGCGCCAGGCCTACGCCAAAAAGGTGCGTAGGATGAGCAGCCAGATGATGAGCTTTGAGGTGGAGACCTTCTACAACCTCGATACGATCAAATCGTTCGGCATTGCGCCGTATTACGGCCGGAAGATGCGCTGGTGGCAGAAGAAATACAAAAAGCTCAGCCTCGACTTCAACATGTTCTCCATCAAGACGGGCGTCATCTCCTCGATCATCAGCACGCTGGTGCAGGGGCTGACCTTCGCCTACTGCCTGTGGCGGCTGTGGACGCACGACATCACCTACGGCACGATGACGCTGTTCATGTCCCAGCGCAGCAAGCTCTCCAGCGCGTTCAGCAGCCTCGTCTCGATCATCCCGGCGTTTCTCAACAGCTCGATCTCTGCGCACCGCATCCGTGAGCTGGTCGAGCTTCCCCGCGAGGTGCATGTGCCGCAGAGCAGCGAGCTGGATGAATTTGTCAAGGATGGCTTCACGGTGGAGATGCGCGACCTGAGCTTCTCCTATGCGCGCGGCAGGCGCGTGATCAGGGATTCGCAGATGATCGCCAAGCCGGGCGAGATCGTAGCGCTGGTCGGCCCCTCCGGCGAGGGCAAGACGACCGTCATCCGCCTGATTCTCGGCCTCGTGCGGCCGCGCTCGGGCGAGGCCATCATCCGCGCATCCAACGGCATGGAGCTGCCGATGAACGCCGATACGCGCCATCTGTTCGCCTATGTGCCCCAGGGCAACACGATCCTCTCGGGCTCCATCGCGGAAAACCTGCGTATGGTTCGCCCGAAGGCCACTGACGAGGAGATCATCGATGCGCTCAAGATCGCCTGCGCGTGGGACTTTGTCAGCAAGCTGCCCGATACGATCTACACCAAGCTCGGCGAGCGCGGACGCGGGCTGTCGGAGGGCCAGGCGCAGCGCATCGCCATTGCCCGCGCCGTGCTGCGCGACGCGCCCGTGCTGCTGCTCGACGAGGCGACCTCCGCGCTGGATGTGACGACGGAGCGGCAGGTGCTGCGCAATATCATTCGACAGCGCCCGAACAAGACCTGTATCGTCACGACACATCGCCCGAGCGTGCTGAACATGTGCCAGCGCGTCTACCGGGTCATGGACAAGCAGATCACGGAGCTGTCCGAGGAGGAATCCAGCCGAATGGCAATGGACTTCTGACGAACGGAGGAGAGGTATGGAACCGAGCGTTATTCGGGTGGTCGATACGCGCGAGTATGTCGGCGTGCTGCGCGGCCTGGTCGAGGAGGGCCACGAGGTCAGCATGCTCATCTCGGGCGGGAGCATGTCGCCGTTTCTGATTCATGGGCGGGATACGATCTTCTTCAAAAGACCGGACAGCCCGCTGCGCGCGGGCGACATGGTGTTTTACGAGCGCGAAAACGGCCAGTTTGTCATCCACAGGATTCTGCGCGTGCGGCGCGACAGCTACGACATCGTCGGCGACGCGCAGACGCAGATCGAGCACGGCATCCGGCGGGAGCAGATCTTCGCGCGCGTCACCCGCGTGCGGCGCAAGGGCGTGATCATCGGGCCGGGCGATTTCTGGTGGGTCTTCTTTGCGCGCGTCTGGCCGCTGCTGCTGCCGCTGCGGCCGCTCGTCAGCCGGACCTATGCGCTTGTGCGCGGAGGCCGCCGGGAGGAAAACGAACCCCACTGAGCGGCAGAAACGAAAATGCATAGAGAACGGAGCCGCCCCGCGTGGGAGACGGCTCCGTTTTGAATTGAGAACAGGATCACTCCGGCAGGCGGCGCAGCAGCGGAATCAATACGCCGCCTGCGCTGTTGCCCAGCGTGATGACCGCAAGGCGCACAAGCGCGTGCGCGCCGAGCGTGCCGGAGACGGCAAAATAGAACATGTCCGCGATGCAATGCTCAAAGCCACAGAGGATGAAGACCGCGACGCAGAGGACGAGGATCAGCGGGTTCTGCGTCCGCTTGTAGCCGTCCACGGCGATGAACATCAGCAATCCGCAGAAGACGGCGAGCAGGAAGAGGCTGAGCAGGCCGTCGCCGAGCTTCGTTTCGCACATCGCATAGGCCCTCGCGGCGATGGAGGCGGCGCGGCTTGCGCGCAGAGCGAGGGCCGTCAGCCCCGTTCCGGCGAAGTTGCCCGCCCAGATGACAGCGAGCTGGCAAAGATATGAGGGGGATTCGCCGACGAGGTAGCCTACCTTGCCGGTGAACAGATGCAGCCCGTGCGCGCAGATGGCATACAGACCGACGGAGAAGAGCACGGCGCCCACGACGCTGCTCTCCACGCTGAGGAAGACGGCGCCGCCGATGCCGATGGCGACGCCGGCGAGCAGGGCGCTCAGAAAGAGCCTGACGTGTTTCATGGAAAATCCTCCCTTTTACGCTGTAAATCCCCCTGCAAAGCCGCGGCCTCGGTCGCAAGACAACGGGATCTACGGGATTTCGTCGGAGATGAAACCGGCATCATGCCGGTTGCTCTGTAAATTCCCCTGCAAAGCTGCGGCCTCGGTCGCAAAGCAACGGGATTTACGGGATTTCGTCGGAGATGAAGCCGGCATCATGCCGGTTGCTCTGTAAATCCCTCTACAAAGCTGCGGCCTCGGTCACAAAGCAACGGGATTTACGGGATTTCGTCGGAGATGAAGCCGGCACCATGCCGGTTGGGCGGCAAAAAACCGCCCGGACATGCTGCCCAGACGGTCGGCTTCTCTTCGCCCAGCCTCCATGTGGTCCATTCCACTTCCGTCAGTCGGCTGAGGCTTTCATCATACAGAAAAGGGACGGATTTGTCAATTCCGATTTGCATCGAGGTCGTCTCTTTTTTTCCTTTCGAGGGAGAACAAAAAAGCCCCGAAAAAATGTAAAAGGAGCTTGACATGTGAGGGGAACCGTGGTATCCTGTGTATGTAAAGCAAGCTTGACTTTTTAAGGCGACAGCCGGTAAGAGAGGAGATCATGCATGACCAACCATCTGGAGGCGCTGCGCAAGGCGCGCGGCATCCGGCAGGAGGATCTGGCGCAGGCGCTGGGCGTTTCGCGCCAGACGATCATTTCGCTGGAGAAGGGGAAGTACAACCCGTCTCTGGCGTTGGCGTTCAGGCTGGCGCGGTATTTCGCGCTGCCGATTGAAGAGATCTTTGACGATTCGGACGAGAATGACCGCTGACGCGGGAGAGAGAAAAGAGGAACATCGATATGAAATGCAAGCTGACGGAAAAGAAGAGCATGACGGTGCTGCTAATTGCGGGATTGATTCTGCTGATTGCGGGCTTCGGCGCGGCCAGGATGCTGCCCGAGGAGCAGCATCTGGCGACGCGGCTGGCGGGCTTCGTGTCGGGCATCGGCGGCGCGTTTGCCGCGATCGGCGCGGTCGTGCTGATCCGGCGCGCCGTGATCGGCGAGGAACGGGCAAAGGACAGCGAGCTCTCCATGCAGGACGAGCGCGGGCAGATGATCGCCTACCGGGCGCAGAGCCTGCTGGCGATCGCGGCGGTGCTCTCGCTGTGCGTGGTCATCGTCGTGTCGCTCGTGCGCGGGGATACGTTCATGATGCTGCTGGCGGCGGGGCTGTGTCTCGTGTCCGCGGCGGTCAAGGCGGGCGCGCTCTGGTTCTACGGAAAGAGGATGTAAATCCACGGCGGCCGGAGGAAATCACTGAACCCCGGCCGCCGCGTCTTGTGCAACCCCTCCCGGGTGCGATATAATAGAAGCAGAGAACGGAAACGGAGGGATTGCGGATGACAGAGCTTGTCCGTGAAGAGAATTATGAACGGCTGATGCGCAAGGTCGTCGAGCCGGGGCTCGCGGCGATGCGCGAGGAGATCGAGATGCCGCTCTCGGGTGGCGGAACGCTGCACGCGGAGGTCTACAACAGGCTCGATGCCGATCGCGCCGTGATCATCCTGCACGGATACACGGAGTCGGCGGAGAAGTTCCGGGAGATGGCGTGGTATTTCATCCACGCAGGCTTCAGCGTCTTTGCGATGGATCACCGGGGGCATGGGCGCTCCGTGCGCGCGCTGGAGGACACGTCCATCACGCATGTCGAGCATTTTGCCGATTACCTGCACGACCTGGAGGAATTCATGGAAAAGGTCGTGCGCCCGAGGATGCAGGGCGGGACGCTCTGCCTCTACGCGCATTCGATGGGCGGCGCGGTGGGCGCCTTTGCGCTGATGGAGCATCCCGACTGGTTTGCCCGCGCCGTGCTGACCGCGCCGATGATCGCGCCGGTTTCAAAGCCGCTGACGCCGGGTCTGGCGCGCGCGATGGCCGGCGCCATGTGCGCACTGGGGCAGGGAAAGCGGCGCGCGTTCATCGGCAAGCCGTTTGACCCTGAGAGCGAGACGCTGGAGACTTCCTGCTCGACCAGCCGGGCGCGGTTTGACTACTACGAGCGCAAGCGGGTGGAAAACCGGCATCTGCAGAACTGCTCGCCGACCTACGGCTGGGTGCGCGAGGCCGTGAGCGTCACGCGCAAACTGCTCGACCCGCAAAACGATGCGAAAATCGTGACGCCGCTGCTGCTGTGCCAGGCCGGGCTCGACACGATCGTCTGTTTGCCGGAGCAGGAGCAGTTTGCCGCGCAGGTCAAGGGCGCAAAGCTCATCCGCTACGAGACGGCGCGCCACGAGATCTACAATTCGACCGACGACGTCATGGAGCGCTATGTGGACGACGTGATCGGCTTCCTGTCCGAGTGAACGGAATCCTGCGCAAAGGAGACGAGAGCATGGAAAAGATTCGTTTTGCCGTGGCGGGCTCGGGCTGGCGCGCGCGGTTCTATCTGCGCGCGGCGCAGCAGCTGCCGGAATGCTTCGAGCTGACAGGCGTGCTCTGCCACAGCGCGCAGGGGGCAAGGGCGCTGGCCAAGGAGACGGGCGTGAAGACATGCACGACGCTGGGGGCGCTGCTGGCGGATTCGCCGGCGTTTGTCGTCTCCTGCGTGCGCAAGGCCGCGATGCCGGAGATGGTGACGCTGCTGCTCAAGGCGGGCGTGCCCGCACTGAGCGAAACGCCGCTGGCGACGGACATCTCGACGCTACGCTCGCTTGATGAGACGCAGCGGCGGACGGGCACGGCGCTTGAGCTGGCCGAGCAGTATTTCCTCTGGCCGACGCATCAGGCGCGGCGCACGCTGATCGATCGCGGGCTGCTCGGGCAGGTGACCAGCTGCGCGCTGTCGATGATGCACGATTATCACGCGGTCAGCATGCTGCGCTTCTACCTGGGCGAGGAGAAGGGCGATGTGCAGATCCGGGCGCGGCGCGTGACCTCGCCCATCGTCAAGACGGGCGACCGCTCCGGGCTGATCGCCGGCGGGCCGGTCGAGGAGGAAAAGCGCGTGCTGGCACAGCTGACCTATGCCGACGGCCGCCTGGGCCTGTACGACTTCGCGGGCACGCAGTATCACAGCGCGATCCGCAGCAGCCATCTGCGCATCCTGGGCACGCGGGGCGAGATCTTCGACGACGACGTCCGCTGGGTCGATGCGCAGGGCCGGCCGCAGCAGGAGAGGCTTCAGGTCGAGCGCGACCGCATGAGCGGCACGGTGCGCGCCGTCAGCTTCCTGGGCGAGCGTCTGTATGAAAACCCGTTCCGCGCGGATGTGACGATGAGCGAGGACGAAATCGCCGTGTGCAGCGTGCTTGAGCGCATGGGCGAAACCCTGCGCACGGGCCAGCCCTTCTATCCGCTGGCGCATGCGTTCCGCGACGCCTATATCGCTTGCCTGATGGCGGGCGCCGCCGACGAGGACGGGCGGATTCACACGGTCGCGATGGACTGGGACTGAGCAAAACGCGGGCGGGTCAGCGTTTTTCGTTGACAGGCCGGGGCTTGACGTGTTAAAGTATAAGAACTGGATTTTTGACACATCACCGGGGCATCATGCCCGCGGATCGGGAGCGAAGCGACATGTTTGAACTGAAACTGGAAAAGAACTGGTATGACGCGCTGTACGCGCGCAGCTCTGTGCGCAAATACACGGGCGCGCCGGACAAGGAGCAGCTGGATCGCCTGGGCGTGCTCTGCCGCAAGGTGAGCTGGCAGGGCATCACCGTGCGCATGTTCAAGGGGCCGGGCCTCAAGAGCAGCATCAAGGGGACGGACGTCTACGCCGTGATCGTCGCCAAGAAGGGCACGCCAATGGAGCTGGAGGGCTACATGGGCGAGGCCATCGTGCTGGAGGCGACGGCGATGGGCCTTGGCACCTGCTGGCTGGGTGTGGGCTTCTATCCCGACGTCATCAGCCGCAACGTCAACCTGCAAAGCGACGAGGCCGTCCACTGTGTCATCGCCATCGGCAAGGCGGAGCGCCCGGCGTTTGCGCCCAAGCGCATGGACGTGCAGAAGCTCTGCGGCAAGACGGAGGAGCAGCTCGCCGCGCTCGGCACCTGGCAGAAGGAGGCCGTGCTTGCGGCGCGCGTTGCGCCCAGCGCGATGAACCAGCAGCCCTGGAAGCTCGAGGCCGAAAGCGTGGGCGTGTCGATCCTTGAGCGCTCGGTGCTCTACAAGAAATACGCGCCGCTGGACCGCGGCATCTGCATGCTGCATGCCGCCGTGGGCGCGTATCACGCGGGTCGTGAGGCTGTCTTCAAGAAGACGGACGGCGGCTATCTCATGCGGGCGTAACCCGCGCAGGGACGCACAAAACCCACATAAAGCCATCCTCCTTGGGGAAGCTATTCCCGAAGGAGGATTTTCCTTATGCTCAATGGTTTCCTGAGAACGGCCATCCTGTTTTTCGTGACGACGGTCGTGCTGCGGCTGATGGGCAAGCGGCAGCTGGCGCAGCTGCAGCCCTATGAGGTAGTCATCACGCTGATGATCTCCGACCTGGCGACGCAGCCGATGAGCGACGTCGAGATCCCGCTGTTGGGCGGCGTGATCTCCATTCTGACGCTGCTGCTGCTGCACAGCCTGCTCAGCGTGCTTGCGTTTTGCAGCATCCGTCTGCGCCGGATCATCTGCGGGCGGCCAAGCGTGCTCGTGCGGGACGGCAAGATCTGCGAAGGGGAGCTGCGCAGGCTCTGCTTCGACCTCTCCGACCTGATGGAGGGCATCCGTACCAACGGTGTGCTCGGTCTGCAGGAGACGGGCAGCGTCGTGCTGGAGACCAATGGTGCGCTGAGCGTCTTCCCCTCGGCGGACAGCCGGCCCCCGACGCGGCAGGAGCTGGGCATGCCGGGGCGCTATGACGGCATCCCGCTGACGCTGATCCTCGACGGGAAGCTGCAGTCGCGGACGATGCGCATCGCGGGGCTTGACGAGGGCTGGCTCAGAAGGCTTCTGCAGGGACAGGGCATTGAGCGGGACGCCGACGTGCTGCTGGCGGCGCTGGATACGCAGGGCATGCTGCTGGTGCAGGAGCGGGGCGAGGCGGGGCGGCTGCTGACGATTCCTGCGGTCAGCGAGGACAAGGTGAGGTGGTAGCATGCGCAGGAAGCTGATGACCATATTGGCGGCGGCGCTGATTCTTGCGGCGCTGGCCGTCGCCGAGCAGCGCCTGGTGTCGCATTTCACGGACGACGCGCTGGCCAAGATATCCGTGATCCTGGAGATGATCCGGGAGGGGGACATGGAGACGGCGCTACAAAAAGCCCGCGAGCTCGACCTGCATTGGGACGATCACGCGGGCGAATTGGAGGTGATGGTCGACCACAGCTCGACCGACGAGGTGCGCTACGGGCTTTCGCGGCTGATCGCCGCGCTGGAAGCGGAGGATCGCGCTTCGGCGCTGATCTACGCCAGCGAGGTGGAGGGCGGCGTCGAGCATGTGCGCGAGCGGCAGGAATTCTCGATTCAGAATCTGCTCTGACGCGGGGTTACATCGCTTCCATCTCGCTGATAATTGCCGCCTCGTCGAGCTTCATGGCCTCCAGCGTGCGCAGCAGCAGGTCATCCAGCTCCCAGCCCAGAAGCTCCGCGCCCTGCGCGATGACCTCACGGGAGCAGCCGGCGGCGAAGCCCTTCGACTTGTATTTTTTCTTCAGGCTCTTGAGGTCCATATCCGTGATGCTGCCGGAGGGGCGCATCTTGGCGCAGGCGCCGATCAGGCCGGTCAGCTCGTCGCAGGCGAAGAGCACCTTTTCCATCTCGTGCTCCGGGGCGACGTCCGTGCAGATGCCATAACCGTGGCAGACGACGGCGTGAATCAGGCGCTCGTCCGCGCCGCCGTCGCGCAGAAGCTCGACGCATTTGACGCAGTGCTGCTCGGGCCATTGCTCAAAGTCGATGTCGTGCAGCAGGCCGACGATGGCCCAGAAATCGGCCTCCTCGCCGTAACCGAGGGAATCAGCCATCCGGCGCATGACCTTGGAGACCGTCAGCGCGTGGCAGAGGTGGAAGGGCTCGCTGTTGTACTTACGCAGCAGCGCAAGGGCTTCTTCGTAGGACATGATGGTTCTGCTCCTTTACTCTGAAAGTCCCTCTGCAAAGCTCTGGCCTCGACCGCGAAGCAGCGGGACTTTCATCACTTGGTCGGAAATGCAACCGGCATCATGCCGGTTTTGATGTGAATCGTGGAAAAATGGAAATCGAGTGTATTATACCAGCGGCATTCCGGTGTGTCAATGCACGGCGGACAGGGGGGACATCGATACGAATATGAAAGAAAAAAACAGATTAATTCAAAAAATGCTTAAAAATGAAAAGAAAAGAGATGGAATGGGAGTTTTTTATAAATTGATTTGCAAAATGACTTGACAGTCTGAGACACAGGTCGTATAATTCTCGCGTCGGCAGGAAACAGCAGCCTGCCGGGGCGCGGCGGGTCTGCGCAGAGAGCCGCCGCGCGGTGTGTTTCTCTTTCTTTCTCCTCTTCATCGAATTGAGCGCCTCCGGGCGCTCTTTTCTTTTTCCGGGCAGGATTACATCAGGCCGCGGATCAGGATGAAGAGAATGAGCAGGGGGAGGACGAAGCGGAAATACGGCTTCAGCCAGCGCGGCAGGCGCAGGCCCTCGCCGGTATTGGCCTCCTCAAGATAGCGGTCAAAGCCCCATCCCCGGCGGCTGACGCAGAAGAGCAGGTAGCACAGCGAACCGATGGGCAGCAGCAGGTTGCTGACGAGGAAGTCCTCGCTGTCGAGAATGTCGCGCCCGCCGATGAGGTTCACGCCGCTGAGAACGTTGTAGCCCAGCACGCAGGGCAGGCTCAGCAGGAGCACCAGCGCGCAGTTGGTCAGCGCGGCACGCCGGCGCGACCAGCCGAAGGTTTCCATGCAGCAGGCCAGCAGATTTTCGAACACGGCGATGACCGTGGAGAAGCTGGCAAACGTCATGAACAGGAAGAAGAGCGAGCCCCAAAGGCGACCGCCCGCCATGCCGGCGAAGACGTTGGGCAGCGTCACGAAGATCAGCGACGGGCCGGCGTCCGGCTGCACGCCGTAGGAGAAGCAGGCCGGGAAAATGATCAGGCCGGACATCAGCGCGACAAACGTGTCCAGCAGGCAGATGCGGATGGCCTCGCCGGTCAGCGTGTTGGCGCGGGACATGTAGCTGCCGAAGATCTCCATTGCGGCGATGCCCAGGCTGAGCGTGAAGAACGCCTGGTTCATCGCGGCGGTGACGACGCTGCCCAGCCCGACGGAGGCGGCGCGGGAAAGATCCGGCATCAGATAGAAGTGAATGCCCTCGCCCGCGCCGGGCAGCAGCAGGCTGTGGACGGCGAGCACGACGATCAGCACAAGCAGCGCCGACATCATGACCTTGGAGATGCGCTCCAGTCCGCGCTGAAGCCCGCGGCTGCACACGAGAAAGCCGAGCACGACGGTCAGCGCCATGAACAGCCCCATCTCGCCCGGATTGGCGAGCAGGGCAGAGAAGGCGCCGGCGATGGCGGCGGCGTCCATGCCGGAAAAGACGCCGGCGGCGAACTTGAAGAAATAGCTGACCATCCAGCCGGAGACGGTCGTGTAATACATCATCAGCAGGTAACAGCCCGCCATGCAGAAGTAGCCGTGGATGTGCCATTTGCTGCCGGAGGGCTCCAGCTGGCGATAGGCGTTCACGGCGCTTTTGCCGCTGGCGCGCCCGACGGCCAGCTCCATCGTCAGCACGGGGACGCCCATCAGCAGCAGAAACAGCAGGTAGAGCAGAACGAACAGGCCGCCTCCGTTCTGCCCGGCGACGAAGGGAAAGCGCCAGACGTTGCCGATGCCGATGGCACAGCCAGCGCTGACCAGCAGAAAGCCGAGCCGGGAGCGGAAATTTTCGCGATGCATAGCCTTGACTCCTTTGTAAAGCGCCGGATTGATCCATGGCGCAGCATTGCTCTCCACTCTATCAGATAGGCCAACAAAAGTCAATCGTTTTGATGAAATCTCACCGAATGCAGGGAGAGCCGGGAGAAAACCTGCAAAACCCATTGGAATTTGCAGGGCAGATATGATATCATAGAATCGTTTAGGCATCCCGGATGCGCTAAAAAGCGGACGATCTTTTTCCGCTTCGGGAAAAGGAACGGCACCATACGGAAAAAATGAATCTGCAATCGGGCCCGGACGGCCTCTCAAGGGGCTGCACAGGACGCTTGCGCCGGAAACTGAACAGCGAAGAAGCGACGAGAGACGAAGGAGAAATCCCATGCTGATGATCGTGATTGAGCTGCTGGGCGGATTGGGCCTTTTCATCGCCGGTATGAACATGATGAGCCGCGGTATTGAAAAGGTCGCGGGCGACCGGCTGAGGGGCATCCTCAAGGCGTTTACCAAGACCCGGCTGCTCGGGCTGCTGGTCGGATTGTTCTTTACAGCCGTGATTCAGTCCTCGAGCGCGGCGACCGTGATGGTCGTCAGCTTTGTCAACTCCGGGCTGATGCGCCTGACGGAGGCCTGCGGCATCATCCTGGGCGCGAACATCGGCACGACGGTTACGGCGATGCTCGTCGCGTTCCGCCTGAGCGCCATCGCGCCGCTGTTCGTCTTCGCAGGCGCGATCATGGTCAACTACGTCAAGCTGCCCGTCCTGCGCAAGACGGGCGAGGCCGTGCTCGGCTTCGGCGTGCTGTTCCTGGGCATCAGCACGATGTCCGCCGCGATGACGCAGTTGCGCGGGATTCCCGCGGTCATCGACCTGCTCTCCCGGTTTACCAATCCCGTGCTGGGCGTCCTGCTCGGCCTTGTGATCACGTCGGTCGTGCAGAGCTCCTCCGTCACGGTCAGCATTCTGGTCGTCATGGCCTCACAGGGGCTGATCGGGCTGGATATCTGCATGTTCGTCATCCTCGGCTGCAACATCGGCGCGTGCACCTCGGCGGTGCTCTCCTCCGTCGGCGGCACGAAGAACGCCAGGCGCGCCGCGCTGATCCATCTGCTCTTCAACGTCTTTGGCACGGTGCTCATGTTCGTGCTGCTGCTCTTCTTCTCGCCGCAGATCGAGACGATCATCCGCTTCTTCAGCGGGCACGGCACCGACGCCGGTACGCTGGGCCGCAGCATCGCCTGGGCGCATTTCCTCTTCAAGGTCTTCCAGGTGATCGTCTTTTATCCGTTCATGGACGCGATCATCCGCTGCACCTATCTGCTCGTGCCCGGCGAGGACGAGAAGAAGGAGGAAGCCTTTAGTCTCCAGTTCATCGGCACGTCGCTGCCCAACCCGACCGTCGCCGTGTATATGGCTGTGCGGGAGATGGAGCGCATGGCGAATATGGCGTTTGACAACCTGCGCGAGTCGGTCGAATGCCTGATTGAGGGCGATTTGACGCGCTCGGCGGGCGTGTTTGAGACGGAGCGCTACATCGACTATCTTGATGAGCAGATCAGCAGCTATCTCGTCAAGATCAACCAGAATACGCTGCCGCTGGAAGACGCGAACATGATCGCGGCGTATTTCCACGTCGTCAGCGACATCGAGCGCATCGGCGACCACGCCGAGAGCATCGTGGAGCTCATTCCCCAGCTGGTGGAAAACGGCATCCGCATGTCGGAGGAGAGCGTCGCGGAGCTGCGCGGGATGATGAAGCTGATCGACCGCATCCTCGTGGAATCCCTGCACATGTTCATGACGGGCGATACCGCGCACATGGAGGAAATCCGCGACCTCGAAAACATGATCGACCACATGGAGCGCAGCCTGCAGGCGCGCCACATCAGCCGCCTGAACGAGGGCCGCTGCAGCGCGCTGGCCGGCGTGTATTTCTCCGACGTCGTCTCGGGCCTTGAGCGCGTGGGCGATCACGCGATCAACATCGCCTTCTCGCTGCTGGAGGCCAAGCAGGGCATCCACCACGGCTGAGCTAAAGCGCAGGGCTTTGTCCGGCGCGTCACAGCGCCATGAGCACAACTGAAAAACGCAACAGGACCCGCTCCGATGATCGAGCGGGTCTTGTTGCGTGAAGCCGCCACATTTGCGTTACTTTTCTCCTCGATTTGACCATATTTTGTTCAAGCGCCCATGACATTCTTCCTGTATTCTTTAGATATTGCCTTGAAAGGAGAGACAGGATTGATTGAAGTCAGCCACTTGACAAAGCGGTACGGCGGACATACCGCCGTATCCGATCTGTCCTTCACGATTGAAAAGGGGCGGATCTATGGCTTTCTGGGGCCCAACGGCGCAGGAAAGTCGACGACCATGAACATCCTCACGGGCTGTCTGGGCGCGACGGAGGGCGAGGTTCGAATCGACGGGCACGACATCTTCGAGGAGCCGATGGCTGCCAAGAGGAAGATCGGCTATCTGCCGGAGCTGCCGCCGCTGTACACGGAGATGACGACGGAGGAATACCTTCGCTTCGTGCTGCAAGCCAAGGGCGTGCGCCGCAGCGAATGGGAAAGCCAGCTGCGCAGCGTGATGGAGAAGACGAAGCTCTTTGACGTGCGCGGGCGGCTGATCGGCAGCCTTTCCAAGGGCTACCGCCAGCGCGTGGGCATCGCGCAGGCGCTGCTGGGCAATCCGGAGGTCATCATTCTCGATGAGCCGACGGTCGGCCTCGATCCGGCGCAGATTATCGAAATCCGCGAGATGATCCGTGCGCTGGGGCGCGACCATACGGTTGTGCTCTCCAGCCACATTCTCAGCGAGGTGCAGGCCGTCTGCGACCACATCATGATCATCGCGCACGGGAAGCTCGTCGCCAGCGACACGGCGGAAAACCTCACGAACCTGCTCTCGGGCGGCATGACGGTTGAGCTGGAGGCGTTGGGCAGCGAGAGCGAGGTGCGCGCCGTGCTCGATGGACTTGACGGCGTGGCGGGCGCGGCATACGTCCCCGGCGAGGATGGAACGACCCGCGTCACGCTGACGCCTGCGGAGGGCGTCGATCCGCGCGAGGCGATCTTTAAGCGCTTCGCGATGAGCGATGTCCCGCTGATCGAGCTGCGCAAGGACAAGGCGACGCTTGAGGACGTGTTCCTTGAGCTCACACAATCTGAGCCGGATTTGGCGCAGAAGGAGGCGAAGGAAGCATGACAGCGATCTTCAGGCGCGAGGTCGCCTCGTATTTCAAGGGCATGCTCGGCTATCTGATCGCCGCGTTTGTGCTGGTCTTCGCAGGCATTTACACGATGGCCTACAACCTGAGCGGCGTCTACGCCAACTTTGAATACACGCTCAGCGCGATCGCGTTCATCTATCTGATCGCGGTGCCAATCCTTTCGATGCGCTCGCTCGCCGAGGAGCGCCGCCAGAAGACCGACCAGCTGCTCTATGCGCTGCCGATCCGCCTGAGCGACGTCGTCCTGGGCAAGTATCTGGCGATGCTCGTCGTGCTCGCCGTGCCGACGCTGATCATGGCGCTCTATCCGCTGATCCTCTCGCAGTTCGGCACGGTCTCCTTTGCGACGGCCTACGGCGCGCTCTTCGCGTTCTTCCTGCTGGGTGCGTGCCTGCTCTCTGTCGGGCTGTTCATCTCCTCGGTCACGGAGAATCAGGTCGCGGCGGCGGTCATTACGCTCGTCGCCGTGCTGCTGCTCTACTTCATGAGCGGTTTGTCCGACTTCGTTTCGACGGAGGCACCGGCCTCGTTGCTGGCGCTGTGCCTGCTGGTGCTGCTGTTCGCGGTTGTGCTGTGGCTGCTGTCCAAGAACCCGCTCGTCGCGCTTCTGACGGCGGCTGCAGGTGTGGGCGCGCTGCTCGCCTGCTACGGCGCGGACAGCGTCGCGTTTGAAGGTCTCTTCGGGAAGATCATGGTGCAGTTGAGCGTCTTTGACCGCTTTTACACGTTTGTCGACGGCGTCTTTGACCTGACGGCGGTCGTCTACTATCTCTCGATGATCGCGGTCTTCCTGTTCCTTTCTGTGCAGTCCCTGGAGAAGCGGAGGTGGAGCGAATGAAGACGAAGCACGAGCGTCCCGCCGGGGAGAAGCGCCCCATGAAGGAGCGCGTGCGGCGCATGTTCGGCCGGCGGTTCCGCGCGGGCGGCTATGCCGTGTTTGCCGCGGCGGTCGTGATCGCCATCGCCGTGCTGGCGAACCTGATGGCCTGTGCGCTGCCCAGCGAGAAGACAAAGCTCGACCTGACGGATCAGTCGCTTTACACCCTCGGCGACCAGACCAGGCGCATCCTCTCGAGCCTTGACCAGGATGTGACGCTCTACCTGCTGGCCACCTCCGGCTATGAGGATGAGACGATTGCGCGGCTGCTTGACCGCTACGCGGATCAGAGCAGTCATATCCGGGTGCAATATATCGATCCGACGCAGAAGCCGACCTTTCTTGACGGCTACGACCTCGACCTGACGCGGCTGTATGCCAACAGCGTGCTGGTCGAGTGCGGAAGCCGGGTGCGCCTGATCGGCTATGACGAGATCTATGTCACCAGCTACAGCATGGATTATTCTTCCTACAGCTACACCTCGAGCACGAGCTTCGACGGTGAGAACGCGCTGACCAATGCCATCCACTACGTCTCCAGCGACGCGATTCCCAAGGTCTACACGCTGACGGGGCACGGGGAGACCGCGCTGGGAGACTCGATCGTCTCCTATATCGAGCGCGACAACCTGGAGACAGCGAGCCTCAGCCTGCTGAGCCTTGACGCCGTGCCGGAGGACGCCTCCGCGGTCGTCATCAACGTGCCCACAGGCGACCTGAACAGCGACGAGGCGGACATGCTCATCGCCTACCTTCAATCGGGCGGCAGAATCGTCCTGATCACGGACTACATCGGTCAGGGCGAAATGGAAAACCTGCTGCGTGTGACGGCGGAGATGGGCCTTACGACGGGCCGGGGCCTGGCCGTGGAGGGCGATGCGAACCGGCACCTGAGCCGCTACCCGTATTACCTGCTGCCGGACATCGGCGAGCACGAGATCACGGAGCCGCTCATCAGCGGCGGCTACTACGTCCTCGCCCCGCTCGCCCAGCCGCTTGAGCAGGTAGAGGACACCGGCGCGAGCATCACCTGGCTGCTGACGACCTCCGACGCCTCCTACAGCAAGCTTGCGGGCCTGGAGATGACGACGACCGTCCGCGAGGAGGGCGACGTCGACGGGCCGCTGAACATCGCGGCGGCCTCGGAGCTGGGCGAAGGGCGCATGGTCTGGCTGACCTCGGCGGAGATGCTCGTCAGTTCGATTGACGCGATGGTCTCCGGCGCCAACAGCGACCTGTTCATGAACAGCCTCGACTGGATGTGCGAGCAGGAGGAGACGATCTCCATCCGCTCCAAGTCTCTGGATACGACGGGCCTGACGCTGACCAGCGCGCAGAGCGGCTTCTGGAGCGCCGTGCTCATCGGCGTGATCCCGGCGGCGCTGGTGATCGCGGGCATCGTGATCGTGATAAGGAGGAAGCGGCGTTGAAGCGTTCTATGAAGATGGCGGTGCTGCTCGTCGTGCTCGCCGCCTTTGCGGGCGGCTACGTGGCTGTGACCTGTTTGCCCGCATCGAGCACGACGGTCACCGAGGAGGAGGGGCAGTTTGCCCTGTATACAGGCGACGCGGACAGCCTCGCCGCACTCGAATGGACGGACGGCGGGACAAGTTGGCACTTTGAAAAGCAGAACGGCGAATGGCAAAAGGCCGGCGAGCCGGATTTCCCGGTCAATCAGACCGTGCTTGCCTCGCTGGCGGAGAAGGCTGCCTCGCTCACGGCGACGCGCGCGCTGAACGATGGCGCGAGTCCGGCGGATTACGGGCTGGCGGAGCCGGTCTTTACGCTCACACTCACGGACGCGGACGGCACGCAGACAACCCTCATGCTGGGCGACGCGACGCCGTTTGAAGACGGCTACTACGCCGGCGTCTCCGGGCAGGAGACGATCTATACCGTCAAGGAGGATTTCTCCGGGTCGTTCGACCTGACAGTCAGCGAGCTGGCGCAGATGGAGGAGATTCCGCAG
>SFFC01000147.1 GCA_004556985.1 Clostridiales bacterium
TTTTTTACAATTTTTCTGTCAGGCGGTTGACACCCAAATGTGCAACCCTTATAATAATCGGTAACAAAAGGCTTTCAGCCTGCATAACCTGAAGGTCTCAACCAACTCAAAACAAGGAGTGAAAACCATGAAGAAACTGTTTGCTCTGCTGCTGTGTGCGCTGCTGGTCTTCTCCTGCGCGGGCCTTGGCCTGGCCGAGATCGACGAAGCGCTCATCAAGGCCGCCCAGGAGGAGGGCGAGCTCGTCGTCTATGGCTCCTGCGAGGAGCCCTATCTGGCTGCTGCCGCGAAGCACTTTGAGGAGCTCTACGGCATCAAGACCTACTATCAGCGCCTCTCCACCGGCGAGGTGCAGGCCAAGATCACCGAGGAAAACGGCAATCCGTCCGGCGACGTCTGGTTCGGCGGCACGACCGATCCCTACAACGAGAGCGCCAAGGCGGGCCTGCTGATGGCCTATGAGGCTCAAAACGCCGCCGATCTCGCCTCCGACATGTATCGCGACGCGGACGGCTACTGGTACGGCATCTACAAGGGCATTCTGGGCTTCATGGTCAACACCGAGGAGCTCGAGCGCCTGGGCCTTGAGGCGCCGCAGGGCTGGGACGACCTGCTCAAGCCCGAGTATCAGGGCCTGGTCTGGATGTCCAACCCGAACACCGCCGGCACCGCGAAGCTGATCATCAACACGATGGTGCAGCTCAAGGGCCATGACGAGGCCATGAAGTACTTCGTGGAGCTCGACAAGAACATCGCGCAGTACACCAAGTCCGGCTCCGGTCCGTCCAAGAAGGTCGGCATCGGCGAGTGCGTCATCGGCATCGGCTTCCTGCACGACGGCATCGCGCAGATCCTCTCCGGCTATGACAACATCGCCCTGATCATCCCGTCCGAGGGCACGAGCTTTGAGATCGGCGCGACCGCGATCTTCGAGGGCTGCGTCCATGAGAACGCTGCGAAGCTGTGGATCGAGTATGCGCTCTCTCCGGAGTGTGTTGAGCTGGCCGACGATGCCGAGAGCTATCAGTTCCTCGTCATCAACTCCGCCCAGCAGCCCGCGGCCGTCGAGCCGTTCGGCCTCGACCCGAACAACGTCATCGACTATGACTTCGAGGACGCCAAGAACAACACGACCCAGTATGTGGCCGACTTCTTCAACGCGCTGGGCGACGCCGCCGACAGCCGCTTCAAGACCGAATAACAGGCTTCGCCTGTTTCTTCCGAAGCGGCTTTGCAGATATCAAAGTTGGCTTCACGAGGCCGCAGGCTTCGCATGATTGTTCCTTCTGTGCGAAAAAAACAGACGCATCAACTCCAAGGGGATGGGGCCAAACCCCATCCCCCTTTTGATCAACAAAGGGGTGCATGCCCATGAAAACCCATCAAAGCGCAGCGCTTGAGCGCAAAAAGTTCTTCGCCGATCCGCTGATGGTCTTTACGATCCTGCTGCTGGTCGTCCTGCTCATGCTCTTCATCCTCTATCCGCTGGCCATGCTGCTGCTGGACAGCGTGTATGTGCAGGAGACGGAGCTCGTGCCGCTTGAGACGGTCCTCAGCGGCGAAGCGGACGCGCCCTACAGCAAGGATGGCGCCTCCATCACCATCCTGAACAGCAAAAACAAGAAGACCGTCGTCACGCTCGACAGCCTCGATTCGCAGATCGGCTGCCTGTTCGCCAAGAACGGGCGCGCGCTCAAGGAGGGCGAGGCGATCGATCCTGCATCCACCTATGTCAAGGTGCAGCGCAGCTCGCTGACCCTGGCGGCCTTCCCCCGCATCTTTGCGGATTACACGTTCAAGCATGCGTTCACCAACACGCTCGTGCTGGGCGCGATCACGGGCTTTGGCTCCGTGCTCATCGGCCTGCTCTTCGCCTACGTCGACTGCTATGTGCATGTGCGCTCGCGCGTGACCAAGAAGATGTTCGACGTCGTGTCGATGCTGCCGGTCGTCTCGCCGCCGTTCGTGCTCTCGCTGTCGATGATCCTGCTCTTCGGCCGCGGCGGCCTGATCACCCGTAAGCTGCTGGGCATTTACGACAGCAACGTCTACGGCCTGGGCGGCATCTCCATTGTGCAGGTGCTGACCTTCTTCCCGGTCTGCTACATGATGCTCAAGGGCCTGCTCAAGAACATCGACCCCTCCATGGAGGAGGCCGCGCGCAACATGGGCGCGGGCCGCATGAAGGTCTTCACGACCGTGACCCTGCCGCTGATGCTGCCGGGCCTGGGCAACGCCTTCCTGGTCACCTTCATCGAGTCCGTCGCCGACTTCGCCAACCCGATGATGATCGGCGGCAGCTATGACACGCTCGCCACGACGATCTACCTGCGCATCACGGGCGGCAGCTACGACACCAACGGCGCCGCGGCGATGGCCGTCGTGCTGCTGTGCATCACGCTGCTCCTCTTCCTGCTCCAGAAATACTACCTCGAGAAGAAGACCGCCGCGACGCTGACCGGCAAGGCCAGCCGCGCCCGCGCGCTCATCGAGGACAGGAGCGTGCGCGTGCCGCTGGTGACGCTCTGCTCCCTCCTCTCCGCGTTCGTCATCATGATGTACATCGCGATCCCCTTCGGCGCGCTCTTCAAGCTCTGGGGCCGCGATTACAGCCTCTCGCTCAAGTGGTTTGAGCAGCTCTTCCGCGACGACGGCTTCAAGGCCTTCAAGGATTCCTTCATCCTCTCGCTGATCGCCTCGCCCATCACCGCGCTGCTCTCGATGATCATCTCCTATCTGGTCGTCAAGAAGAAGTTCCGCGCAAAGGGCTTCATCGAGTTCGTCTCGATGCTCGCCATGGCCGTCCCCGGCACGGTGCTGGGCGTCGGCTTCATCCGCGGCTTTGCGGGCGGCGTCTTCCGCACGGGCTTCCTGCAGGGCATCTACGGCACGGGCGTCATCCTGGTGATCGTGTTCGTCGTGCGCTCGCTGCCGGTCGGTACGCGCAGCGGCATCTCCGCCCTGCGGCAGATCGACAAATCCATCGAGGAATCGGCCTACGACCTGGGCGCCGGCAGCGGCCGCGTCTTCATGACGGTCACGCTCCCGCTCATCAAGGATTCCTTCTTCAGCGGCCTGGTCACGACGTTCGTCCGCTCCATCACGGCCATCAGCGCGGTCATCCTGCTGGTGACGCCGCGCTACCTGCTCATCACCTGCCGCATCAATGAATTCGCCGAGAAGGGCGCTTACGGCGTCGCTTGCGCCTATGCGACCATCCTGATTATCATTACCTATGCGGCCATTGTGCTGATGAACTGGGTGATCCGGCACTTTGGAACCAGCAAACAGATGCGAGTAAAGGAGGAGGGCTGACATGGCCACCAAGGAAAAGAAGGGCGTCCGCCTGGAGCACATCTCCAAAATCTACAACGATCCCAAGACGGGCAAGCAGTTTTACGCCGTGCACGACGTCTCCCTTGACATCGAGCCGGGCAGCTTTGTGACGCTGCTGGGCCCCTCCGGCTGCGGCAAGACGACGACGCTGCGCATGATCGCGGGCTTTGAAACCCCGGACGAGGGCGAGATCTACCTGGGTCAGGAGCCGATCAACGCCCTGACGCCCAACAAGCGCGACACCGCGATGGTCTTCCAGAGCTACGCGCTCTTCCCGCATTACAACGTCTACGACAACGTCGCCTACGGCCTGCGCCTGCGCAAGGTGCCCAAGGCGGAGATGCAGGAGCGCATCGCGCGCATCCTCGACCTCGTCGAGCTGACCGGCATGGAGCAGCGCATGACCAACCAGCTTTCCGGCGGCCAGCAGCAGCGCGTCGCGCTCGCCCGCGCGATGGTCGTGGAGCCGAGCGTGCTGCTCTTTGACGAGCCGCTCTCCAACCTCGACGCCAAGCTGCGCGTCTCCATGCGCACGGA
>SFFC01000031.1 GCA_004556985.1 Clostridiales bacterium
AAAAGCGGCCGCCCGCGAAGGACAGCCGCGCTTTCTTCTCCCCTGCAAAGGAGGAAATCCTGTTTTCCGGCCCTGCAAACCCGTCAGTAGACGACGGTCTCCCCCGCGCTCAGGCCGCTGGCAATCTGCGTTTTGGAATCCGTCATCAGCCCGATCGTCACGCGGCGCTGCGTGCCGTCCGCCAGCGTGACGAAGTAGCCCTCGCCATCCTTGGCAAGCGCATCCGTCGGGATGATCACGGCGCTTCGAATGGTCTGCACGGCAATCTCGCCCGAGACGTTCATCCCGCCGAGCACACGCTCGTCGACCTCGCCCACGTCGATGTAGACGTCGTAGGTCGTCACGCCCGAGCCCACATTCCCAAGCGGCGCGATCTTTTCGACCGTGCCCTTGAGCGTCAGCCCCTCCAGCGCGTCGACGCTCAGCGTGACCGCCTGCCCCGGCTCGACGCTGACGATGTCCAGCTCGTCCACGGTCAGCACGACCGTCATGCCGTCCGTGCCGACGAGGGTCATCAGCTTCGTGCCGCTTGAAACGCCCGCGTCAAGCGCCGTGTCGACCGAGACGACCACGCCGTCGCACGGCGCGACCACCTGCAGCGCTTCCCGCTTGCGGATGGCGGCGTCAAGCTCCATCTTGGCCTTCGCGTAGTCGCGCAGCACGCTGTCGTTCTCCAGGTACAGCGGGATCTCTTCCCAGACGATGCGCGCGAGCACGTCGCCGCGCCCGACCGTGTCGCCCAGCTTGACCGCCAGGCCCTTGATCGTTCCGCCGTAGGCGGACACCGCCATCGGCTTGTTGATTGTAAGCATGCCCTCGCCGATTGCGCCCTCGTCCGCCGTCAGGATAGTCACAGGCGTGTCCATCTCAAATTCGTCGCTGTCGATCTGGATGGTGGCCTCCGTCCCCCGGCGCGTCAGGTTGACCACCACGCCGATCGTCTCGACCTCCTCGCCCACGACGACCACCGTGTCGCCCAGATCGAGCGTCCCGCTCGTCAGCCCGCTGAGCTCGACCTTCATCCGTCCATCGGTGGAGAGCATCATCACGGCACCCTTCTCCCGGTAGACGGCCAGGGCGTCGTCGCCCGGCTCGATGTAAATCGCCATGATCTTGCCGTTACAGGGCGCGTAGATCGTAATCTCGTTGGAGAACTGGCCCAGCAGCGGCTCGCCCGTGTTGACGTCAAAGCGCGGCTCTCCGTCCTCGTCGTAGAGCTGGCGATAGACGACGTACTGCGTGTGCGTCTGCGTCGCCGTGACGGCGTCCTGCGCGTCGCTGAGCGCGCTTTCCAGCTCGCTGATCTGCGCATCCAGCACCTCGTCCCGCAGCGTCATGAGGATCTCTCCCTCGCGGACTGCGTCGCCCATCTCCTTGTAGATGGCGCTGACCGTGCCGTCCGTTCCGGCGTAGACGCCCGGCTGGCTGGCGGGCTGAACGCTGCCCGAGCCGTAGACCGTCCGCGTCAGATCGCCGGTCACGGCCTGCGCGCAGGCGCCGCAAGCCGCCATCAGCGCACCTATCAGCGCCAGCGCACAGGCGGTAATGCCTTTTTTCATCGCAACCGCCCCCGTTCTAGCTGTAATGCAGCGCATCGATGGGCTTGAGGCAGGAGGCCTTGTTCGCCGGATAGAGGCCGAAGATGACGCCGACGCCCATCGAGAAGGCGATGGCCAGCTGCGCAACGCCCAGGCTCATGGTCAGCGACATGCCGACGTAGTTTTCCAACACATGCATCAGCCCATAGCCCAGCACGAGCCCCAGCACGCCGCCCAGACCGGAGATGACGACGCTCTCGATCAGAAACTGCAGCAGGATGTTGCGCCGCTTTGCGCCGATGGCCTTGCGGATGCCGATTTCCCGCGTCCGCTCCGTAACGGAGACGAGCATGATGTTCATGATGCCGATGCCGCCGACCAGCAGCGAGATGCCCGCGATGCCGCCGACCAGCAGCGAGATGCCCGCGATGCCGCCGAGCATGAGCGAAAGCGTGCTCGCCGTCTCGTTGGCCGTCTCCAGCATCTGCGTCTGATTCATGACGGAATACGTGCTCTCGTTCTGGTATTTCTTGTAGAGGAAGCGCTCGACGACCTCCTGCGCCGTGTCGACGCTGAGCGAATCGACGGCGGAGACGTAGATGGAGGAAATCGTCGTGGATTCGAGCATCCGCTGCGCCAGCGTAAAGGGCAGCACGATGGATTCATCCGAGCTGCCGGTCATCGAGGTGCCCTTGCTCTCCAGCACGCCGACGATTTTGAACTTTCTGCCGTCAATGTACACGGTGTTGCCCACGACGTTCGTGTTGCCGAACAGATCCTGCGCCAGGTCGACGCCGATGACGCAGACCGCGCTGCGGTTGTCGACGTCCGCGTCGATGATATAGCGCCCCTGCTCGACGCCCTGGTTGATGATGTACTGGTACGCCGGGAGCACGCCCATGACGGAGGCCGTCGTGTTTGTGCTGCCCGCCTTGACGGTCAGGCTGCCCGTGCAGGTCGGGGAGACGTAGGCGATGCTCTCGTCCTCCTCAAGCGCCAGGATCTCGTCGAGCTTCAGGATGACCGTGCCCTTGGCGCTGCCGCCCGGCGTCATGCCGCCGCGCATGGCGTTCTTGCCGCCGATGCTGCGCGTCATGATGTTGACCGTCAGCAGGTTCGTGCCCATCGAGGAGATCGACTCGGTGACCGACGCCGTCGTGCCCTGGCCGATGGCGACCAGCACGATCACGCTCATGACGCCGATGATCACGCCCAGCATCGTCAGAAACGAGCGCACCTTGTTGCCGGAAATGGCCTTGAAGGCCATGGAAATCGTCTGGAAGAGCTGCATCAGATCACCACCTCGCCTTCCCCGGCGGGCTCGAGCACCCTGCCGTCGTGGATATGGATGGCCCGGGGCGTCTGCGCCGCGATCTTCGCGTCGTGCGTGATGAGGACGATCGTATTGCCGGCCTCATGCAGCTCATGAAACAGGTTCATGACCTCCGCGCCGGTCTTGGAATCGAGGTTGCCCGTTGGCTCGTCCGCCAGGATCAGCGTGGGATTGCCCGCCAGCGCGCGGGCGATAGCCACGCGCTGCTGCTGGCCACCAGAGAGCTCCGTCGGCTTGTGGTTCATACGCTCGAGCAAGCCGACGCGCCGGAGCACCTCCTCGCTGCGCTCATGCCGCCTGCGCACGGACACGCCCTGATAGATGAGCGGCAGCTCGACGTTCTCCCGCGCCGTCAGCTTGGGCAGCAGATTGAACTGCTGAAAGACGAAGCCGATCTTCTTGCCGCGGATGGTCGCCAGCTCATCCTCGCTGTAATCGGAGATCTCCTGGCCGTCGAAGATGTAGGTACCCTCGTCCGCCGTATCCAGGCAGCCGATGATGTTCATCAGCGTCGATTTGCCCGAGCCGGAGGGACCGATGATGGAGACGAACTCATGCGGCTTGATGTGGATGTCCACGCCATCGAGCGCCGCCACGACATTGTCGCCCATGCGGTATTCCTTGCGGATTCCCTGCATTATGATCATGCCGCGCCTCCTTTAAAACCCGAAGCCCATCATGCCGGGCGCGCCGCCGCCCATATTGCCGCCGCGGTTGTTGCCGTCCCAGATGTTTGTGGAGGAGGAGGACGAGCTCGCCGTATAGAGAATCACGTCTCCCTCGCTCACGCCCGAGAGAATCTCCGCATAATCGTCGTTCTGCAGTCCCGTTTCCACCTGAACGAGCGTGCCCGTGAGCTGCGCTCCGGTTTCCACGCCCTCATAGAGCCAGGCCATGAGCCGGCGATACGCCTCGCTCAGGAAGCTGCTCTCCGCTTCGGCGGTCTGCGCGCCGGTCGGCGCAGCGCTCTCCGCCGCGCCTTCCGTCTCCGTGGTCTGCGGCGCGCCGCGCGTGCCTCGCCCGCCGGTCTGTCCCTCCGGCGGCATGTCTCCCGCAGGCATGTCTCCCGAGGGCATGTCGCCTGTGGGCATACTCTGCACGCCGCGCTCCGGGCGCGTGCCGGAGGCATTGCTGCCTCGAGCGGAGGACATCATCTGGCTCGCGGCAACAGCCTGGCCATTGTCGTCAGCAACCATCACATAGGTCTGGTTGTTGATGGTCATGATCGCCTCGACCGGGACGTAGAGCGCATCCTCCTTGGAGGCCACCTGAATCTCGCCCGTCGCGTTCATGCCCGAGCGCACGCCCGTGCCGTTCGCGTCAAAGCTCAGCTCGACGTCGTAGGTCGTCACGCCGCCGGAATTCGTGCCGACCGGCGCGATCTTGTAGACCTCGCCCTCCAGCTCGACGTCGCTGAGCGCGTCGACGGTGATCGTCACCTTCTGCCCCTGCTCGACGGAGACGACGTCCAGTTCGTCCACCGCGATGGTCAAGCTCATGTCCTCGCCCTGAAGAATGGAGCCGAGCAGCGTGCCGGAGGTGATCTCGTCGCCCTCGCTGACGTTGAGCGTCGCGATCTGCCCGTCGCAGGGCGCGAGGATGATCAGGCTCTCGCGCTGCGCCTTGGCGTCCGCAAGCTCCTTGGCTGCACCCCCGCGCTGCAGGCGCAGGTTTTCAAGCGTCAGCGTCAGCGGGGAATCCTCCAGGGTGAAGAGCGTGTCCTTGCGCTTAACCTCCTGGCCGACCGTCACGCGGACGGACTTGATCGTTCCGCCATAGGAGGAGACCGCCATCGGCTTGTTGACCTCCATCGTGCCCTTGCCCAGCACCTCGCCGCTCTGCGTAACGATGGAAACCTCGGCGCCCATCTCAAACTCATCGCTCAGGATGGTGACGGTCGCGTGGGTACCCTGCCGGGTCAGGTCGGTGATCGTGCCGGTCGTGTTGATGCCGATACCCTGCACGAGCACGGTCTCGCCGAGCGACGCGTTCATGCTCGTCTGCTCGCTGTCAAACTCGACCTTCATCCGGCCGTCCGTCGAGATGATCGCCAGCGCGCCCTCCCGGCGGAAGACGGCCAGCGCGTCGTCCCCCGCCTCGGCGTAGACCGCCATGAGGCGGCCCGCCGCCGGCGCGACGATGCTGGTCACCTTGGAGCCGGCCGCCGTGCCCGTGATCGTGTCATCGAGCTCCCAGAGCGAAAACTCCAGATCGGTGATCGTGTCGTCCAGCTCGTCGTTGGTGATGACGGCGAGGATGTCCCCCGCCTTGACCTCGTCGCCGATGGCGACGCGCAGCTCGGTCAGCGTGCCGTCCGCCTCCGCGAGGAGATTGGGCTGGTTGACCGCGGAGGTCGTGCCCGTGCCATAGACGGTCTCCTCCATCGCGCCGCGCAGGACGACGCCCTGCGACAGGCTCTCGCTGTCCGCGCTGCTTTCCGCTTGCTTGCCGATATATGCCTTGAGCAGGAAGAGAGCCGCACCTGCCAGAATGACAAGCAGCAGCAGGATCCTGATGATCCGCTTGACCGCCTTTTTGACGCGACCCTTTTTCTTTTTGCGCACGGGCTTTACCGCTTCTGTTTCGCTCATTGACGTATTCCTCCGCTCCTGGTTTTCTTGGAATGCCGTCATTATAAAGGAACATTTTGCCAAGATTATGGCGCGAACAGGAACAAGTCACGACCGATCGGCCGGTGGCCGCTCCACTTCCAAGCCGCCTTGCACAGAGTTCTACCCTGCCGCATGGAGTCCCGGTTTTCTGCATACAGACCGGCATGCTGCCGGCGGCATCACCGGCAAAGGTCTGTAAATCCCGCTGCTTTACGCCCGAGGCCGTTGCCTTGCGTGTGGATTTCCATAACAAAAAAGCCCTCACGCCAAAGGCGCGAGGACTTGTTCATCTTCAATTGCGAATCAATAGCGGGACGCGCGGCGCGCGGCGTAGCACTCGCTGCAATAGATGGGTCGGTCGTTCTTCGGGATGAAAGGCACGCGAGTCGGGGCGCCACACTGCGCACAGGTGGTCTCGTACATTTCGCGCTGCTGAGCCTCACCGGTAGCCGGGCGGCTGTTCTTACGGGCGATGCGGCAGGCCTTGCAGCGAGTCGGCTCATTCTGGAAGCCCTTCTCCGCATAGAACTCCTGCTCACCCGCGGTGAACACAAATTCCTGGCCACAGTCTTTGCAGGTCAACGTCTTGTCCTGATACATGGGATATTCCCCTCCGAAAAAAATAGAGATTGGCATGATCCAACCGGCTGACCTGGTCTTTGACCCCACACTCGCCGCCTGGAGCGTTCGCTCATACGCGTTCACCGCGCCCCACTACTGACCCTCTCAGAATCGCTTCTGGACGGACTTACCTCTAAGCCGCACCATGCTCCCCGGCGCTTTGGCCGGATTACGTGGATCGCTTCGCCTGCGACTGGCATCGACTTTCAACCACAGACCCGTCACAATTTTCCCGGTTCCCTGTCGGAATGCGCACTTTTTTGTCCCTTTCTTTTCGCCAAAAGAAACGATCTTTGGAGGAATTCCGGCAGTCCCCTGCCCCCGGCCAGCGTGCGCGCGGCGACGAGCGCACCGACGCTTTCGGCCCCGGCCTCGCGCAGCGCCCGGGCCGCCTCCCGGGCCGTGGAGCCCGTGGTATAGACATCGTCGATGAGCAGAATCCGCTTCCCGCGCACGCATTCGTCGGCGCGCATGCAGCCCTCGACGTTCTTTGCCCGCCCGCTCGCAGGCAGAGTCATCTGCGCGGCCCGGCTGTCCTCGCGCGTCAGCGCCTGTGCGCAGGGCAATCCCCTTCTGCGCGCGACGGCCTGCGCCAGCAGCGCCGCCTGATTGTAGCCGCGCTCGCGCAAGCGCCGCCGGGTCGTCGGCACGGGGACGACCAGCTCCTCCCCGCCGGTTCGAAGGCCAGCCATGGTCTCGGCGAGCGGCTCCGCCGCCCCGCGCATCCCCTCGAATTTGAGAGCGAGAATCAGCCGCCGGGCCACGCCGTCATAAGGATACGCAGCCCGGACATAGGCGAGCCCCTCGGCGGACGGCCGCCGCTCTTCGCGCTCCGCCTCCGCCTGCTCAAGCGCCTGCTCCTCCAGCAGTGCGGCGCAGGCCATGCACAGGCCGCCCTCGTTTTCCGGCGGAAGCCCTCGGCCGCAGACCATGCAGCCGACCTCCTGCGGAAAGATCCATTCCTCCGCTGCACTCAGCAGCCTTTTGATCGTCTTCACAGGCTGCTCACCTGCTCAAGCCGCCAGCGGAGCGCGCTGTAGCGCCGGCGCGTATTGGTGTTGGCGATCATCTGCTCGATGGCCGCCTCCCGCCCGACGATCATGACCAGCCTGCGCGCGCGCGTCACGGCGGTATAGAGCAAGTTGCGCGTCAGCAGCATCGGCGGACCGCCGACGGCGGGCATCACGACGACCGGGAATTCGCTGCCCTGGCTCTTGTGGACAGAGATGCAATAGGCCAGCTCGAGGTCGTCGATGTCGCCGCCCTCGTAGGTCGCCTCGCGGTCGTCGTCAAAGCGAACGGTGATCGTGCGCTCCTGCGCGTCGATCCCGCTGACGAAGCCGATGTCCCCGTTGAAGACGCCCTGGCCCTTCTCCCAGCCGAAGACGCCTTCCTTCTGCCATTCGAGCTGGTAGTTGTTGCGCGTCTGCATGACCTTGTCGCCCTCGCGGAAGGTCGTGTCCCCGCGCGTGCGCTCCTGCTTGCCCGCGGCGGGCGGGTTGAAGCGCGATTGCAGCAGCTGGTTGAGCGCGTAGACGCCGCAATCGCCCTTCTTCGTGGGCGAGAGAACCTGCATCTGGCGCACAGGATCAAGTCCCAGGAACTTCGACAGGCGCACGGCGCAGAGCTCCACGATCCGCGCTGCCGCGTCGGCCGGCGAGCTCGCGCGCTCAAAGAAGAAGTCGCTCCCCTTCGCGTTGAGGCGGGGCGCCTCGCCATGGTTGATCCTGTGCGCGTTATAGACGATCATGCTCTTTTCGTCCTGCCTGAAGATCTCCGTCAGCCGCACGGAGGGCACGACGCCGCTGTCGAGGATGTCCCGCAGCACGTTTCCCGCGCCGACGCTGGGCAGCTGATCCGCATCGCCGACCATGATCAGCCGCGTACCCGGGACGAGCGCGCGCAGCATCGAGCGCATCAGGAAGATGTCGACCATCGACATCTCGTCGACGATCAGCGTATCGAACTCGAGCGGGTTGTCCTGTGTGCGGGCGAAGTCGCCCTCCTCGCCGCCGTATTCGAGCAGCCGGTGCAGCGTCTTGGCCTCCATGCCGCAGGCCTCGCTCATGCGCTTGGCGGCGCGTCCCGTCGGCGCGGCGAGCGCGATTTCTCCACCGACGCTCAGCAGCTTGATGATGCATTTGATGATCGTCGTCTTGCCCGTTCCGGGGCCGCCGGTGATGACGGTCATGCCGCTTTTGACGGCCGTCTCGATCGCCAGCCGCTGCTGGGGATGCAGCGTGATGCCCTCCATGCGCTCGATCTCGTCCAGCTGCGCCGTCAGGTCGTCGGTCATGCTCGTGGGCATCGCGTCGAGCATCTCCCGCAGCCGACGCGCGACCTCGCATTCCGCCCGATAGGTCTGCGGCAGGTAGACGGCCACCTCCGCCTCCCCGTCCTCCCGCGGCAGAATCTGCGCCGTGAGCTGATGGGAAAGGATCAGGCTGTCAATCATCCGCTCGATCGCGTCCTCGTCGTTGCCCAGCAGGCGTCTCGCCGTCTCGCAGAGCTCCGGCCGCGGCAGATAGCAATGCCCCGCGCTGCCCGTCGCCTCGGAAAGGGCATATTTGATGCCCGCGCTCAGGCGGTATTCGCTGTCCCGCTCCACGCCCAGGGACGCGGCGATCCGGTCGGCGGTCTTGAAGCCGACGCCCTCGACATCCTCGACGAGCCGGTAGGGGTTCTTCGTAACGACCTGCTTGACGTTTTCCCCGTACTGCTTGAAAATCTTGACCGCGAGCGACGGCGTGATGCCGTAGCTCTGCAGAAAGATCATCGCCTCGCGCTGCTGTGCCTGCTCGGCGTAGCTCTCCTGAATCATCCTGGCGCGCTTTTCGCCGATGCCCGGCACCTCGAGCAGCCGCTCCGGCTCGGCGTAGAGCACGTCGAGCGTCTTTTCCCCGAAGGCCTTGATCAGCAGCTTGGCCGTCGCCGGGCCGATGCCGCGGATCATCCCGCTGGAGAGGTATTTTTCGATGCCCGAGAGCGTCGTCGGCTTTTCGATCTCGCAGCTGTGCACCTTGATCTGCCGCCCATAGACGGGATGCTCGACCCATTCGCCCGTGATGCGCAGCTTTTCGCCCGACGCGACTGGCGGCAGGATGCCCACAGCGGAGACGCGCGTGCGCCCCGTCTTGACGATCAGCACCGTATAGCCGTTTTCGTCGTTGCGAAAGACCGTCTCATCGGCAAAGGCCTCGATAACCTCCATGACGCGCCTCCTTTGTATTTGTCCGTCGCAGCTCTCCGCGCCGGCGTCAGCAGCCCTTGCGGTTGCGCACCGGCCCGCGCAGCATGTCACCCCGATGCAGCTTTTCCCCGCAAGGCACGCGCACGAACTGCCCCGGCACATTCGCCGCGGCGACATGCTCGCCCGTACCCTCGACGACGATGTCCTCCACCATGAGTGTTTCGCTGCCCGCCGGCGTGACGGTCTCCAGCTCGTCGCCGACGAAGAAGCGGTTTTTCATCTCCACAAGCGCCTCGCCGCCCGATGCGTCCAGGACATAGCCCATGTATTCGGCCGCCTGCTCCGTGCCCACAGCCCCGCCGCAGACCTCGGGCTGCCCGAAATAGAAGCCCGTGTCGTAGGTTCTGTGGCTGATTTTGTCCAGCTCCGCGCGCAGGCTATGCTTCTTCTCCTCAAACGCCTTTGGATCGCGTGCAAAGGCGTCCATCGCCCGGCGATACGCGCCGACAACCGTTCCGACGTAGAGTTCGTTCTTCATCCGTCCCTCGATCTTGAAGCAGGCGACGCCGCTTCCCATCAGCCGCGGCAGATGCTTAAGCATGCACAGATCGCGGCTGGAGAGGATCGCCGTGCCGCGCCCGTCCTCCTCGACGGGCAGGTATTCGCCCGGGCGCGAGCGCTCCTCAAGCACATAGCTCCAGCGGCAGGGCTGGCTGCACGCGCCCCGGTTGGCGCTGCGCCCATTCAAAAAGCTCGAGAGCATGCAGCGCCCGGAATAGGACATGCACATCGCGCCGTGGATGAACGTCTCCAGCTCGATCTCGCCGCGCAGCTCCTTAGCCATGCGCTCGATCTGCTCAAGCGTCAGCTCCCGCGCCAGCACGACGCGGCTTGCGCCCATCGCGCGATAGACCCTCGCACTCTCGCTGTTCGTCGTGTTCGCCTGCGTGCTGACGTGAATCGCAAGGCCCGGCACCTCCCGGGCAATACGCGCAATCGCGCCCAAATCGGAGACGATCACGGCGTCGACGCCCGCCTCCCTCGCCTCCCGCGCCGCGCGGACCATGCCCGGCAGGTCGCCGTCAAAGGCGAAGATGTTGAGCGTCAGGTTGACCTGCACCCCAGCGGCATGCGCCAGTGCCGTCATGTCGGCAAGCGCCTGCCCGTCAAAATTGTCCGCCTGTGCGCGCAGGCCGTATTGCTTCGCCCCACAATAAACGGCGTCCGCGCCGAAGCGCAGCGCCGTCAAAAAGGGCCTCAGGCTGCCCGCCGGAGCGAGCAGCGCCGGCATGTCATTCATCGCTCAGCCCTCTGCTTCTGTCGTATTCCTCCCACAGCGGCCGGTACATCGCCACTGCAGCGTTGTGCTCCTCCAGCGTCTTGGAAAAATGCAGCTCGCCGGAATCCGGGTCGGTCGAGCAGAAATACAGATATTTCTGCTCGACAAACTGCTCGTCCGGGTAGAGTGCAGCGATGACCGCGTCCATCGACGGATTGCAGATCGGGCCGACAGGCAGCCCCGTGCGCGTGTAGGTGTTGTAGGCCGAGTCGACCGCCAGATCGCTGTCGCTGAGCGCCATCTTCTGCGAGCCGGAGACGTATTTGACCGTCACGTCCGAGCCCAGAGACATGCCCTTCTTCAGCCGGTTGTGGAACACCGCGCTGACCTTGGCGAAGTCGGCCGTCTTGGCCTCCTTCTCGATCATCGAGGCGAGCGTGAAGACCTCGTCCATCGTCATGCCCAGCGCCTGCGCGCGCTCGTCGTAGCCGAGCAGATAGGCCGCCTCCGTCTGGGAAAGCAGGCGCTTGATGATCGTGTCCGCGCTCGAGCTGGTGTAGATCTCGTAGGTGTTAGGAGAAAGATAGCCCTCCAGCGCGTAGCGTCGGCTGCCCGCGTCGTCCTGCGCGAGGATCTCCTCAATGAAGTAATAGCCGCTGTAGCTTTCGCCGCTGCGGCACAGCGAGAGGAATTCCTCCGTGTCGGAGACGACTCCCTTTTCCTTCAGATACTGCGCGACATCCTCGACCGTCCAGCCGGGGATGATCGTGATCGTCGCGGTCAGCGGCTTGCCGTCACCAGAGACGAGCTGATCGAGGATCTCCGTCGCGGACATGGCGCGGCTGAGCTCGTAATCTCCACTCTGGATCACCTGGCCCTTGCCCATGAAGTCGGCCATGTACTTGAAGACGGTGTGGTTGTGAATGAGCCCCGCTTCCTCCAGATTCCGGGCCACCGTGGACAGCGAGCTGCCTGTGGCAACAGAGAAGGGCTGGGTCTGCGCATCCTGCGCGTCGACGGGCGCAAAGAACATCTCGTCGATCTTGCAGTAGCCCGTGTACACCAGCCCGCAAACGATCACAAACGACGCCGCGAACACGAGCACAGGCCGCAGCAGCTTCCAGATCCAGTCATACCAGAAAAAGCCGTAGCGCCGGCTTTCGTGCAGCTCCCGCTCGTCAAGCTCTCCCGCGCGCTTTTTCTTTTTAGCCAAGCTTCATTCCTCCACGATTTGCAATCAGTTCTTGTCGGGGATATCCAGGGTCACGCCCGCCGCATCCGTCAAAATCTTGAAGACGTCCGCCAGCACCTTCTGCATCTGCATCTCCGCCATCAGGTAGGCCTGCACGTCGCTGTTCATGTACAGCAGAGCGGCCAGCTGCTGAAAGCGCTGCATGTCCTCGCCGGGCATTTCCCCCGCCGCGCCGACCATGCTCATCTGAAGACGTACCTGGAGCCGCTTGTATTCCTCCAGCAGCAGCCGGTTCGTCTCGTCGCTCATGGCGCGCTCCCGCAGCTCCCTGAGCCTCACGCATTCCTCGCTCCTGCTGATTTCACCCGCCAGCGCGTGTGCGGTATCGTAAATATTCATCGTGAACTCCCCTTTATTGCGAATGATGCTCAAAACAGACCGGCGAAATTGCTTTGCCGGCCCGGTTTTTATCTTATGTTTCCATGATGATCGGCAGGATCATCGGGTTGCGCTTGATGAGGTTGAACAGGTAGGTGTGCATCTCGTCCTTGATGCCATTCTTGATGGAGGTCCAGTCGCTCTGCTCGATGCGGTCGTAGCGCGCCAGCACGCTCAGGGCGACGTTGCGCGCGCCGGAGATCAGCTCCTCGTTTTCGCGCACATAGACGAATCCGCGGGAGATCAGTTCCGGCCCGGAGGTCAGCTTGCCCGTCTCCCGGCTCACGCCGACGACGACGATGATCAGTCCGTCCTGCGAGAGGTGCTTGCGGTCGCGCAGCACGACGTTGCCCACGTCGCCCACGCCGAGGCCGTCGACCATGACCGAGCCGGTCGGAATCGGCCCCGTGATGCTCGCCTCGTCGTCGGAGAGCTCCAGCGCCTGCCCCAGCTCCAGGATAATGACATTGTCCGCCGGCATGCCCAGCTCCATCGCCAGCTGCGCGTGGCGGTGCAGCATCCGGTATTCGCCGTGCACTGGGACGAAGTATTTCGGCTTGACCAGTGTATGCACGAGCTTGAGCTCCTCCTGGCAGGCGTGGCCGGAGACATGCACGTCGGCGATGCGGTTGTAGATGACCGTCGCGCCGCACTTATAGAGCTGGTCGATGATGTGGGAGACCATCAGCTCGTTGCCGGGAATCGGTGAGGCGGAGATGATGACCGTGTCGCCCTCGCGAATCTGCAGCTTGCGGTGCTCGCTGTTGGCCATGCGCGTCAGCCCGCTCATCGGCTCTCCCTGGCTGCCCGTGGTCAGCACGACGATCTCGTTGTCGTCGTAGCAGTCAAGATCCCCGATCTCGATGTAGACATCCTGCGGAATCTTGAGCTCGCCGATCTCCATCGCCAGCCTCGTGACGTTGACCATGCTGCGCCCGACGAAGCAGATCTTGCGCCCAAACTCGATGCAGTTGTCGACCACCTGCTGAATTCTGTGCAGGTTGGAAGCGAACATCGCGATAATGATGCGCCCGGTCGCGTCCTTGAAGAGGCTGTGGAAGGTCTCCCCGATCTTGCGCTCGCTCATCGTATAACCCGCGCGCTCGATGTTCGTAGAATCCGCCAGCAGCGCGAGAACGCCCCGGGTGCCCCAGGCAGCGAGCGTGTTGAGGTCGGTCACCTCGCCGTCGATGGGCGTGTAGTCGATCTTGAAGTCGCCCGTCATGATGACCGTGCCCGCCGGGCAGGTGATCGCCATTGCAACCGCGCCGGCGATCGAATGGCTGACCTTGATGAACTGCACTGTGAACGCGCCGATGTTCACGCTGTCCAGCGGCTTGATGATGTTGTACTGAACACTCGAGATATTGTGCTCCGTCAGCTTTCCGCGTATGAGCGCACAGGTCAGCTTCGTGCCGTAGATGGGCGCGGGTGCGTTCGGGAAGACATACGGCAGGGCGCCGATATGATCCTCATGTCCATGCGTGATCAGATAGGCCCGCAGGCGGTCGCGGTTGTTGGTCAGGTATGTGACATCCGGGATGACGAGGTCAATGCCCAGCATATCCTGGCGCGGGAAGACGGAGCCGCAGTCCACCACGACGATATCGTCCCCGTATTCGAACGCCGTCATGTTCTTTCCGATCTCCCCAATGCCGCCCAGCGGGATGATTCTCAGCTTTCCCATTGGTCTTCGCCTCCTTCCGTTTTGTTCAAATGCATATAATATGTTTCAAAATCCACCTGCTTTGTACGCCAAGCGGACTCAAAAAGCATAAAGCGAACACGCCCAGGCAATCCTGAGTAATCAATTTCATTATAACACAAAACGTACTATTGTCAAAGAAAATGTTTGGTTAATCTTCCTGAGGGTTTTTGAAGCCCGTTTGGGCTGCGCCCCTCCTGCCGCAATGCCTTCAGGCTTCTTCCCCTTTGCGCGCGAAAAAAGAAACGCCCGCCAGGGACGTTTCTCTTTTCCTTTTCTTTACAGATGGCGCTCGATCATCGCGGCGATATCCTGCTTGCCGCGCGCGCCGACCGCCTGCTCGACGACCTTGCCGCCCTTCAGGACGACCAGCGTCGGAATGCTCATCACGCCAAAGCGCTGAGCCAACGCCGGCTCTTGGTCGACATCGACCTTGCCCACGACGGCGCGCCCCTCAAACTCGGCGGCCAGCTGCTCGACAGACGGCGCGATCATCCGGCACGGTCCGCACCAGGTCGCAAAGAAATCCACCAGCACGGGCTTGTCGCCCGCGACGGCGCGCTCAAAGGTCTCCTGCGTAAAATGCTCCAGCATGTTGTTTCCTCCTTTTAGTTGGCATATTGGTTTGTGTTTCCGTCCCTCTGCTTTTCGGATCAGGCTTCTGTCAGGGGCTTTGAGACGGAGACGATTCTCGGTTCCCAGCGTCCCTTCGAAAAGCGCGAATCGAGCACGCGCATCAGCCCATAGGCCGCCGCCGTGCCCAGCACGGCGCACAGCGCCATCAGCAGCTCCGAATTGATCGCCGTCACGGCGCCGCGAAGCAGCCATCCGATGAACAGCCCACCCAGAAAGCCCGCCAGCGGAATCAGATAGGCCGTCGCGGACATCGCCACGACGTTCGAATCGTCGATTTCCACCTCGACGATATCGCCCTTTTCCGCCTTGCCGCGCAGCGTGATCGTGTGCTTGGCGCAGTCCGCGCTGCCGTGCATGCAGTTGTGGCATTCGCCGCAGGCCTCCGGCCTGTCGAAGACGACCGTCAGCAGGTCGCCTTCCACCTTGGTGACAATTCCCTTGTTGGTCATGTTGCCGCTCCTTTGAACCCCTCTGCACAGGATGCGCATCGCGGCGCCCTTTCAAACGCCCGCTCGCGTTTTCCCATGCCCGTTGCCCCGGTCATGCAGGGCCAGTTATTCGAAGACCTTTTCAAACCGGCTGTAGCCCTCGGCCTCCAGCAGCTCGATCTGGTGCTTGATGTTTTTGCTCATCGGCAGCACGGTGACGATCGCGCCGTCCTTGCGCATCTTCTGCGCCTGCTCAAGCACCTCGATCTTGCGGCTCTGCGGCACGCGATTGCCGATCAGGAAGGCCGTCGGCTCGCCGGGGAGCCTGTAGCTGCCCGCCATGTGGTCCTTGAGAATCGTGACGATGCGCTCAAAGCCGATGGAGAAGCCGCTCGCGCAGACCTCCTGCCCGCTGAACTTGCCGATCATCTTGTCGTAGCGGCCGCCGCCCGCGATGGAGAAGTTGTAGCCGTCGATCGTGACCTCGAAGATCGGGCCGGTGTAGTAGCCCATGCCGCGCACGAGCGTCGGGTCGAAGACGATCTTGACGCCCGGCGCGAGCATCGGCTTGACGCAGGAGAGGATCTCGGAGAGATTCGCCATCGCCTTTTCTGGGCGCTGCTCCTGCGGGATGCCCTCGCAGAATTCCTCGACGCTGATCCCCTCGCGCACGGCGCGATAGACCGCCAGATAACGCGCGACCGCCTCCGCGTCGTAGCCGCTTTCCAGCAGCTCGCGTTCGATGCCGTCCAGGCCGATCTTGTCAAACTTGTCAAGGGAAATCAGCACGGAGCCGATCTGCTCCTCCGTAAAGCCTGCCGCCAGCGCCACAGCGCCGAGGATCTGCCGGTCGTTGATGTGGACGGTGAAATCGGTCAGGCCGATCTCGCCGAGAATCTTGGTGATCATCGCGGAGGTCGCGGAGATCAGCTCGATCTCGGCCAGGCTGCTATCGTCGCCGAGGATGTCGATGTCGCACTGCGTGAACTGGCGGAAGCGGCCCTTCTGCGGGTTGTCCGCGCGCCAGACATTGCCCAGCTGCATCGCCTTGAACGGAGAGGGCAGCTTCTCCTTGTTGTTAGCGTAGTAGCGCGCCAGCGGCAGCGTCAGATCGTAGCGCAGGCCGTTGTCGGCCAGCTCACCGTCGCCCTTCTCCAGCGCGCGCTGCAGCTCCGCGCCGCGCTTCATGACCTTGAAGATCAGCTTCTCGTTGTCGCCGCCCTGCTTGGAGGTCAGGTTCTCGATGTGCTCCATCACGGGCGTCTCGATCTGCATGAAGCCGTAGGCGGCATAGCTCTCCTTGATCATGCCCAGCACATGCTCGCGCAGGCGCATGTCGGAGGGGAGCATATCGCACATGCCCTTGACGGGCGTCTTGATAAATTTCATCGTCTTCTTCCTTTCATAGGCAGCCTGCGCGCAAGGGCGGCCGCCCGGTCATCCGGTGCAATCTCATGTATTCGCGGTCATTCCTGATTTTCCTGCATCCTGCGCCATTCCTCGCGCGAGATCAGCACGGTTCTCGGCTTCGTCGGCCCCTCGGCCTCGGCCGTGATGCCGCGCAGGGTCATCTCGTCGACCAGCCTGCCCGCGCGCGCGTAGCCCACGCGCAGCCGACGCTGGAGCATGCTGATGGAGACCTGGCCCGCCTCCACGGCGAGCTCGATCGCCTTGTTCAGCATCTCGTCGACCTGCTCGCCGCTCTGCGGCGCGTCGCCCGAGGCGGCCTTCTCCTCCTCCGCGGCACTGTTGAGCTGCTCGATGACCTCCTCGCTGTAGTCGGCGCTGTGCTGCCCGCGGACGTATTCGACAATCCGCTGCACCTCGTCGTCGCTGACGAAGCAGCCCTGCACGCGCGTCGGCTTGCCCGCGCCCTGCGGGGCGTAGAGCATGTCGCCCTTGCCCAGCAGCTTTTCCGCGCCGCCGGAATCGAGAATCGTCCGGCTGTCGATCTGGCTGGAGACCGCGAACGCGATGCGGCTGGGGATGTTCGCCTTGATGACGCCCGTGATGACGTTGACGGACGGGCGCTGCGTCGCGATGACCAGATGGATGCCCGCCGCGCGCGCCAGCTGGGCCAGGCGGCAGATCGATTCCTCGACCTCGCCAGGCGCGACCATCATTAGATCGGCCAACTCGTCGATGATGACGATGATCTTGCTCATCGGCTCCTCGTCCGGGCCGATGGCGTTGTTGTAGCCGCGGATGTCGCGCACACCCATCGTCTCAAAGCGCTTGTAGCGGTGCTCCATCTCCACCACGGCCCAGGAGAGCGCCGCGGAGGCCTTCTTGGGATCCGTCACCACCGGAATCAGCAGGTGCGGAATGCCGTTGTAGACGGACAGCTCCACGACCTTCGGGTCGATCAGGATGAGGCGCACCTCCCTGGGCGACGCACGATAGATGATCGAGTTGATGATCGTGTTGATGCACACGGATTTGCCCGATCCCGTCGCGCCGGCGATGAGCACATGCGGCATCTTCGCCATGTCCGCGACGACCGGCGCGCCGGAAATGCCCTTGCCCAGCGCGACCGCCGTCGGCGACTTCTCGCGCGTCATCTCTGGGCTCTCCAGCACGTCGCGCAGCGAGACCGTCTCGATCTTTTCGTTCGGGATCTCGATGCCCACGGCAGGCTTGCCGGGAATCGGCGCCTCGATGCGCACGCCGTCGGAGGCCATGTTCAGCGCGATGTCGTCGACCAGACCGACGATGCGCGAGACCTTGACGCCCGGCGCGGGCTGAAGCTCGTAGCGCGTGATCGCCGGGCCGTGGGTGACATGCGTCAGCTTGGCCTGCACGCCAAAGCTCTCCAGCGTTTCCAGCAGCTTGCGCGCGCCAGCCTCGTCCTTGGCGCGCTGGTTCGGGTCCTGATGGCTCCCAGAACGGTCGAGCAGGTCGATCGGCGGGTAGGCGTATTCCTCCTTGGGCGCGATGGGCGCCTCGTGCGCGTCCTTCTTCGGCATGACCATCGGCGTGCCGTCCATGCGCGTGCCGCGCAGCTGCACGGCGGGCGCGTCGCTTTGCCGTTCCTGCGCCGCCAGGACGTTCTGCCCCTTCGGCGCGGTTCTCGCCTCGTGCTCGGCCTGGGCGGCGGCGACCTGCTCGGCAAAACTCATGGGTCTGGCCGCGTCGCTCGACCGGGGCGCGGGCCGCCAGCTCGCCGGAATGCTGGAAGGCACATGCGTCTCCTCCGCCCCGTCGGACGCCTCCGCCTGCCAGGCAGCGGCGCTCCGCGGAGAAGCCTCCGTCTGCGTGGCATCCGTCTCCTGCGGCGCGGAAGAGCCGTCCCAGGCAGCCTCCTGCTCGTCATCCGGCGCGTATTCCATCTGCGCGTATCCGTCCGCCGCTTCGGGCGCATACGCTGCCTGTGCCGCTTCGATGGACGCATCCGGCTGTGCGGTTCCGTCCGGCGCGTATGCCTCCTGCGCATATCCGCCCGCCGACTCCTCCTCCGGCACAGCTTCCGCCGCAGGCTGCGCGGGAGCCTCCTCCTGCGGATAGCCGGAGTACGTCACGTGGTTCATGCCGTAGAGAAAGGCGTCCTCCGCCTCCTTGAGGGTGAAGCTGGCGCGCCGTCTCGCGCTGCGCGGCTCCTGGCGCTCGTCGATGCTCTCCCGCGCGAATTCGTCGTCCCGCTCGATGTAGAGCGTCGCCGGGCCCGTGCTCCTTGCCGCGGGCCGGACCGGGCGCGCCGCCTGGGCGACTGTCTCGAAAAACGGCTCAGCCGGCTCTTGCGGCTCCGCGCGCACGACCTCGAGCTTCGGCTTTGCCTTGCGCCTCGTCCTGCGCGTTTCCTCCGCCGGTTGCATCTGAGCCGGCGGCTCGGTCTCCGTCTCCTCCGGCTGTGCCGCCGGCTCAGCGCTCCGGCCTGCGCGGCGGATGGCGCCCACCTGCCGGGCCTCCTCGGCCAGGCGATCCTCGCGGCTCTGGGACATCGGGTTCTCCCGCGCCGCGGCCTGCCGCTCGCGCTCCTCGCGCTTCTTCTGGCGCTGCTCGGCGAGCTCCGCCTCGCGCGCGAGCGCCTCCTCCTCCTGTGCGGCGCGCAGGGCTTCCTTCTCCTCCCGTCGCTCGCGGCGCTCCACGCGCAGGTCGTCGAGCCATCCGGAGACCGCCATGCCGACATGCCCGAAGGACACGCCGGTCAGCAGCATCAGCACGAGCGCCAGCGCGAAGGTCAGCACGATCACGCTTCCCCACACGTCCAGCGCCGTGTACAGCGGCCAGGCCAGCAGAGCGCCGATCAGCCCGCCGCCCTTGCAGTCAAGCGATGCGCTCACATAGGAGCGCGCCAGGAAGCTGCCGTAGCCGAGCGCCTTGCCGTCCGCCAGCACGGCGTTGCTGACCGCTCTCACCTGGAACAGCTGCAGCATCGCCTCCACCAGCAGAAACACGATCGCCCCGCAGATCAGCGGCCGCGCGCTCATGCGCTTTTCCGAGAAGAACACGAGCGTCACGCCCGCCCAGCAGACGACCAGCGGCAGCAGCAGGCAGAGCGTGCCGCCCAGCCCGCGCACGACGAGCATGCACTGGTTGAGAAAGCCACCGCCCGACGGGATGAATTGGCAGGCCAGCGCCAGCAGGCCCAGGCACAGCACAATGATGCCGATGACGCCGCGCGGCTCTGCCCCCTTCTGCTTTTTCCGGGCCGCCGTGCCGCGCTTGCCGCTGACCGTCCTCTTCTTTTTGCTGCTCTTTGACGCCGTCTTTTTGGCCATCGGCCTATCCTCCCCCGGAGCGCGGGCCGCCGCCGGCGCTCCTCTATCCGTTGATACAGTATTGTATGAATCTGCGTATAAAACAATCCACCCGACCGAAGTCAGGCAGATTATTCTATCACAATTTCAAAAATCAGTAAAGCCCCTCGGGCATCGTGTCATGCAGGATCATGCAGCTGAGCACGCCCAGCGCGTCCAGATGCGCCTCGAGCACGACATCTCCCACCTTGTAAAACAGGCTTTCCCCGGGCTCAAGCATCGCGTCCGCCGCGTCCCCGCTGTCATAATTCCTGAATGCGGAGGGCTCGCCCAGCAGCGCCAGCACATCCTCGCGCAGCGACGTGCCGGTCTCCAGGCCATACATGGAGATGCGCGCGCAACGGATCGCGGAAACCGGCGTATCCACCTCGGCCGTCTCGGCGTATTTGGGAATCTCGACCGCAAAGCCGCGCAGCTGCGGCTCCTCAAAGAGATAGACCTTGGCGCTGTCCGTATAATCCGGGTCGCAGAGCAGCGTCAGTTTGCCAAGCACATCGCCAAGCCGGTCACCGACCGCCGCCGCGCCCATCACACCGGGGAAGCGGCCCTCGGAGAGCTGATCAATGAGCGCATGCTCATCCGCCGCCTGCGCGCGGGAGAGCGCGTAAACAGGGCTCTCCTCGCCAATCCACTGCGCGATTTCAAACCAGGCAAAGTGAACGGCGCCGCTCTTCCCCCCGAAATAGCGGTAGCGCTCCTCGGGATAGTAGACCGTCAGCCCGCTTTCGTCAAAGGAGAAGCAGTCCCTGGGCATCGGCAGCAGGTCGGCATACTCCATATAGTCGCTCAGCCCGCCGACAATTTCCTCGTCGATGATCGCCTCCATGCGCGAGACAGCCGCCTCAGGGTCGTCAAACAGCGCATCAAAGCCGATCTCCCCGCCGGTTGCAAGATCGAGCGAGAGGGCCCTGACCGAGCAGCCATCCAGCCCGCCAGCCTGCGTGCCCTCCCAAAGCAACGCGATGGACGCGAGCTTCCCGTCGTCATAGACGCGCGCCGTCTGCTTGATCTGCGCGCCCGCCCTCTGGCTGACCTGCATCGCCTCATCGACGCCCAGCCGCTCCCGGATCAGCGCGTTGAGCGCAGTCATCTGCTCGCCCGCCGCGTCCGCCCCTGCGTTCTCTGCGGTCTGCGCCGCCTCAAGCACGGCGCTTGGCAGCTCAAGATGGCTCCCGCTCGCCTCCGTCACGTCCACGGAAATCGAAATGCCCTCCGGCAGCAGCGCCTGTGCCGCGCTCTCCTCCTCGCCCGCCGCGCAGACGGGCAGCGCCAGCGCCAGCGCGCAGGCCGCGAGCATTGCTTTTTTCATCATCATATCGCCTCACCTCATCCCGTTTATCATAGAGAAAAAAACGCTTGATGTCAAGAAGACGGAGGACATCGGCGTTTTCTTCCCGTTTTTCCCGCGTTTTTCTCAGAAAATCAGCGGCTGAAGCTGCTTTTCCTGAAGCGCCGCCCGCGCGGCCGGGAGCAGCTTTTCAAAGTCCGCGACGCAGCTCGTGGGCTTTGCATGCCAGTCATCCTGCTCAAACGGCACGAAGAACACGCCCCTGCGCCCCATCAACAGGCCTATGCTGGCCGCCGAGCCGTCGAGCGCGTCGTTGGTCGATACAGCGATGAGCACGGGCCGCCCGTTGCGCCGGTGGCTCTTGAAGGCGAGCGTCGGCGCCGTGTCGTAGATGCCGCAGGCCAGCTTGCCCAGCGTGTTGCCCGTGCAGGGCGCGATGATCAGCAGATCGAGCAGCTTCTTTGGCCCGATCGGCTCCGCCTGCGCGATCGTATGGACGACGCTGTGCCCGGAAAGCTCCTCCGCCTGGCGCACCCAGTCCGCCGCGCGGCCAAAGCGCGTGTCCGTCGAATAGGCGTTCTCCGACATGATCGGCGTGATCGCATAGCCCTCCTGCGCCAGCAGGCGCATCTGCGCAAAGGCCCTGGAAAACGTGCAGAACGATCCCGTGACGGCAAACCCGATCGAAAGGCGCTCATGCTCCGCCATGCTGCTTTCCTCCCTGCTCCGCGTTCATCGCGCACTCGAGCGCCTCAAACAGCGCCGCGCCCGCGTCCACCGGCGCAAAGCGCCCGGGCAGCCCGCTCTCGATCGCCATGGGCACGCCCAGCCGCTGCGCGAGTTCCGGGTCGGCGCCGTAGGGCGCGCTCGCCAGCTCGATCAGCTGCGCATGGCCCGCAAGCGCTGAAAGCGCCTCCTCGCCCAGCACGCGCGCCGGCACGGTGTTGAAGACAAGCTCCGCCTGCGCGCAAGCCGCTGTCAGCGCATGCATCGGCACGGGATGCGCGCCCATGTCATGCGCCAGGCGCATCTGCGCCTCGCTGCGCGCGCAGACGACAACAAACGCCTCCATCGCCGTGAGCCGCGCGGCCAGCGCGCGCCCGATCCGCCCAAAGCCCGTCACCAGGCAGCTTCGCCCGGCCAGCGCGCGCCCCGTCTTCGCGTGGGCCGCAAAGAGCGCGCCCTCAGCCGTCAGTACCGCGTTTTTGAGCAGAAACGTCTCGTCCCTGCCCGGGAGCACGGCCATGCCCGCCTGCGGCACCTCCTGCGCGCGCACGTCGTTGCCGATCAGCGCCGCGCGGCAGACCGGAATCGCCGAAAGTGTCTGCGCCCGGCCGAGTTCGCCGCCCAGCAGTGTCTCTTTCTCAAAGCTCCTCGGCCAGGGCAGCAGCACGGCGTCCGCCCCGACCGGATCCTGCGCCTCCTCCCTCGTGCGGACATGGAGCGTCTCCCAGCCCCTTGCCCTCGCCGCAGCCAGCGCGCCGCTCATCCTCTCATCCCCGCCAAAGGCAATCAACCGCATCGCTCAACCCCCTCCCGGCGAGGGTATGCGCCGAAAAGGGCGGGTATGACAAAGGGCGGCCGCCTGGGCCGCCCTGAACGGGAATTTACTTGTCGAGCATCGAGGTGCAGTGCGGGCAGCGGGTCGCGTCCTCGGCGATCTCGCTCTTGCAGAAGGGGCAGATGCGCGGCGGCTTCGCCGGGGCCGGCGCCGGCTCGGGCTTCTTGAGCTTGTTCATCAGGCGCACGACGAGGAACATGCAGAACGCGATCAGGATGAAGTTGATCACATACTGGATGAACGCGCCGTAGTTGAGCGTGCCCACGCCCGCCGCGGTCGCCGCCTCAATCGAGGCGTACTTCTGGCTGTCCAGCGCGTAGAACAGGCCGCCGAAGTTGATGCCGCCCGTGATCATGCCCAGCAGCGGCATGAAGATGTCGTTGACCAGCGACGTCGTGATCGAGCCAAACGCGCCGCCGATGACGACGCCAACCGCCATGTCCACGACGTTGCCGCGCATGGCAAACGCCTTGAACTCTTCCAGGAACTTCTTCATGGTTTTTCTCTCCTTTGTGGGTCAAATGTCCTTATGCAAAGGGCCGCCGGGTGTTCCGGTGTTCCCTTCGTTTCGTTCCGTTTCGTCTGCCGCGGGCGCGCCGGCGGCCTCGAGCTTCGCCGCGAGGGCGGAAAAGTCAATCTCAGGCAGCTCGGAGAGCGAGGTCAGGCAGAAATGGCGCAGGAACGCGTCCGTCGTGCCATAGAGAATCGGCCGGCCGAGCGCCTCCTTGCGTCCGACCTCCTCGATCAGCCCCTTGGCGACGAGCGACTGCACCGAATAATCGCATTTCACGCCGCGAATCTGCTCGATCTCCGCCTTGGTGACGGGCTGCCTGTACGCGATGACCGCGAGCGTCTCCATGACGGCCTGAGAAAGCGACTGCTTCTGTACCGGCTGGAGCAGCTTTTCGACATAGGGCGCATAGTCCGGCCGCGTCGCCAGCTGCACATGCGCGCCGAAGCGCAGCAGCCGCAGCCCGCGCCGCTCAAAGTCATAGCCGCTCTCCAGCGCGTCGAGCGTCTCCTCGAGCTCCGCCTCGCTGATCTCCATCGCGCGGCAGATGTCCTTCTTCTCCACGGCATTGCCCGTGACGAAGAGAATGGCCTCGACGATGCCCACGCGCTCGCCGAGCTCAAGCTTCGGCTTCTCCTGTGCCGTCTGCGGCGGCAGCATCGTCATCTGTTCCGTCCTCATGATCTTCCCTCCCCGCGGGCAGGATCAGGATATCCTCAAACGTCCCCTCCTGCTCGGCGCGCAGCTTGCCCAGCTTGAGCAGCTCAAGCATCGCCATAAAATAGGAAACAATCTCGTCGCGCGTCACATGCGGCGAGAGCATGTCCGTAAAGAGCACGGGCCCCTTGCGCAAACGCGCCGTCAGGTTGAAGACGCATTGCTCGATGGTGAACCGGTCGCGCGTGATCGAGCGGAAGACGCGCCCCGGCTCATCCGTCTGCGTCTGCCGGGCGATGATGCGCTCGAGCGCGCGCACAAGGCCATCAAGCGACAAGCCCGTCAGCTCCACCGGCTGCGGCGGCAGCGGATACTCCTCCGGAAGCTTCGAAAAGACCTGCATCGCGGCCTGCTCGAATTCCTTCATCCGCCCTGCGCTCTCCTTGTAGAGCTTGTATTCCTCCAGGCGGCGGATGAGCGCCTGCTCCGGCGTCTCCTCCCCATCCTCCGTGGGCTCCGGCGCGCGTGGCAGCAGCGCCCGGCTCTTGATCTCCAGCAGCATGGCCGCCATGGTCAGAAACTCGCTGGCCGTATCCATGTCAAGCTCCGAGACGCCCTGCATGGACTCGAGGTACTGCTCCGTGATCTCCGAGACGAAGATATCCTTGATGTCGACCTTCGCACGGGTGATCAGGTGGAGCAGCAGGTCGAGCGGGCCCTCGAACTGCCTGAGTGAAACATAAACCGCCATCGCTTACCCCCAGATCGCCCGGATCGGCCAGAGCACAGCCGCCTGCGCCGGATAGACCGCCGCACTGATGATCCGCCCCAGGATCCCCTGCGCGGAGAGCACGAGCACGACCAGCATGCCGATGCGGAAGGCCTGCTGAGAGAGATGGAAGCGGCCCTTGAAGACGATGTCGTTGAAGACATGGTACCCATCCAGCGGCGGCAGCGGCAGCAGGTTGAAGACCGCGAGATTCAGGTTGACCAGCGCCGTATACGCAAACAGCCGCACGAACGGCACGAGCCACCGCACGGCGATCAGCCCGCCGAAATCCTCCGCTGCCGTGCCGGAGATCACCGACCAGACGGCGTTGTAGCGATAGCTGACCAGCGTGCTCAGCCCGACCTCGCGCACGACGTCGGCGCGCCACATGAACGCGCTGCACAGCGCAGCTAGATAGGTAAACAGCAGGAAGAGAAGCAGGTTGACCGTGATGCCCGCGAGCGAAACCTTGAGATCGGCCTTGCGGCGGTCGCCCTGAAAGCGATACGGATTGACCGGCACAGGCTTGGCCCAGCCGAAGCCGACGAAGAACATCAGCAGCGCGCCGAAGGGATCCAGATGCGCCAGCGGATTGAGCGTCAGCCGCCCGGCGCGCTTCGCCGTGTCATCGCCGCAGCGATAGGCCGCCATCGCATGTCCCCATTCATGGCAGCACAGGCCGATGAGCACCGCGAGCACACGGAAAATCGCCTGATCGAAAAAGGCGAGCGGCTCGCGAAACAGGGTCTGCAGGTAATCGAGCACGGCGTTTCCCCTTCCTTCCCCAGAATAACTTTCTTATTGTAGCGCATGGGCCGTTTTTCTGTCAAGGGGCTGAAACTGAATGAAACTTGGGGACCTCACCCGCCCCTTTCGGGGCGCCCTTCCCATAGGGGAGGACTTTTTGCAGACTAAAGCTGCTTTTTACCGCAAAAAAGCCTTCCCCTTTGGGGAAGGTTGGCACAGCCCGACGGGCTGACGGATGAGGTCTCGCAACTATTGAAGGAAGTCCGTTGAAAACCTTTTTTCTATTCTTCCTCCAGAATCTTCCCCACGACGAGGAACCGCTCATTCTCATACGCGTATGCGCAGGTCGAAAGCATCAAAATCCGGTCGCCATACGCAACCTCGACATCCGTCTGAAAGTACGACCGCGTGCGCGCGCGATGCAGAAACGCCTCAAACC
>SFFC01000032.1 GCA_004556985.1 Clostridiales bacterium
GACCGTCGTCTACTGACGGGTTTGCAGGGCCGGAAAACAGGATTTCCTCCTTTGCAGGGGAGAAGAAAGCGCGGCTGTCCTTCGCGGGCGGCCGCTTTTGGTACTATTAAAGCACAAACTCTATCAAACCAGATAGGGGTTGTGCTTGTTTTTATTATAATGAGATGGATACGGTCTGACGAGGCCGCTTTTGGGTTATGCACCCGGAATAAAAAGTGTCAGCCGCCCATCTTGTTATAATGATTCGCTTAAGCAGGTTGGAAATGCTAAAGCATCTTCCGAGTAACGAACCAAAATGAGTCATAACAAGCTTGAGGCGGATGCCGAAGTAAAAAAGTGGAGGTACGCAAATGATTAGTGTTGGGATTGATGTGTCCAAGGAAAAGAGTACCGTATTTGCAGCTGATGAAAACGGAGAAGTCTTAATGAGAGTCTGTGAATTTGAACACACAGAAGCCGGAATGGCAGAACTAATTCGGCAGCTGAAGCAGCTGCCCGAAGAGCCTCGGGTTGTCGTAGAGAATACAGGATACTATCATTGGCCTGTGGTGAACAGTCTGCTGGCCGCAGATATCTTTGTCTGTATTGTAAACTCTATTGTGATGAGCAAGTTTGCAAAAGTACAGATACGTCCCGGCAAGACGGATCGGTTGGATGCGATGTTGATTTGCCGCTTTGGATTGGCAAATTGGAGCAATTTGGTGCGATGCTGTCCAGATGAGGAACGCAGAACGCTGCTGCGCCTGTATTCGCGCGAGTACAGTCATGCTGTACATATGGTGGTAGATCAGAAGATCCACTTCACCAGCCTTCTGGATAAAACAATGCCGGGTATCAAGACGCTTCTTGAAGATAAAGGCGGGCGCTCGAAGCTCTCTGATTTTGCTTTGGAATTCTGGCATTTTGACAGAATCTCTAAGCAAAAGTCGGAGTCCTTTGTAAAGAGGTACTGTTCATGGGCAAAGAAAAAGGGATACCACATGAACGAGAGCAAGGCGACTGCAATCCATACCTTGTCTCGAAATGGTATCCCCACATTGCCCTGTACCGACGCAGTCAAACAGTTGGTGCAGGAAGCAGCCAGAGTCCTCAAGCGCTTAGAGGAGTCTGTCAACACTATTCTAGCACAAATGAACGAGCTTGCAAGTACTTTTCCGGAATATAAAGTTGTAACTGAGATGAAAGGTGTTGGAGAGCATACTGCGGCACGTCTGATTGCAGAAATCGGTGACGTACGCCTGTTTCATTCAGCTAAAGCTTTGCCTGCCTACGCTGGCATAGACGCACCTCCTTATCAATCCGGAGAATTTGAGAGTCACCGAAGAAAGATATCCAAGCGCGGAAATAAGTATCTCAGAAAAGTCGGTTACGAAATCATGTCGGCTCTTATGTCTACCAAACCATCTGAGGATAATGCGGTGTATCTGTTCATGTGCCGGAAGAAAGCCGAAGGAAAACACTATCTTTCTGCCTACATGGCGGGTTTGAATAAGTTCCTTCACATCTATTACGCTCGGGTTCTTGAGGTACTAAAAGAGCCGGTTTGACACCGGCTCGAAAGTCGGCCTTGATTTCTCAAAAATCGAGGCTTATTAAGTATACACTTTTTGGTTTTAGAAAATCATCTCTACTTTTTCAATTTAGGGCTTGATTTTCATTAGCAGGTTTTTATTCTGTCGTTTTTGAAAGGGCACCCAAATGGCTGATCCTGCAATTTTGGCTCGTCTCCTGCGTCTAACAGAATGAAATGGTCTTTCATGGCCGCGCTCAGAAAGATGGGAGGGGAGCAAATGCTCAGGAGGATCATCCTTTGCGTGCTGGCAGCGCTGCTGCTTTCGGCGGCATGTGCATTGGCCGACGGTATTCCCGCGCTTCGCGTGTGCATCGGTGATGGAGATACGGTGTACAACGGGCGCTACAATGCGCTCGATGTGGAGATTTCCAATCCGGGTGAAGCGCTTTCGGGTGTGCTGACGGTCGATCTGATGCAGGAATGGGATCGGTTTGACCGGTGGGAAATGCCCGTCGAGGTCGGAGAGGGAGAGACGCTCAGCGTCCATCTGCCGATTCTGGCCCTGGCACGACAGCGGATGTTTGAGGTTTCGCTGCGCGTGGGCGGGGAGACCGTCGCGCAGACGGTGTTCACGGCAGCGCGCACAATTGGGCGGAATACACTGGTCGTCGGCGTTCCTGGAGAGGACGCGCAAGCGCTGGCGCAGGCGCTCTGCCTGAGTGCGGGCGGCGGCGTGCCCGGACGGGAGGAGACCTGGTTTGCACAGGCGATCGCGCTGGAGCACTTTGCGCGCAGCGACGAGGAGCTCAGCGCCTATGATCTGCTCGCGATCGACAGGCTGGATGTGGCAACGCTGACGCAGGAGCAGCAGGATTGTCTGAGCAGATGGCTGCGCGGCGGCGGAATCATCCTTCTGGGTGCCGGAGACGAGGACGAAAATTCACTCTCCTGGTTTTCGACCTGCACGGGCATCCGCGCGCAGCGGGAGGTCTTGCAGGGCGAGGAGGACGATGTCCTTCCTGCATTGATGGGGTTTGCCCAGGCTGCGCCGAAGGCGGCGTTTGAGGCATGCCCGCCTGCCTGTCGGCTGGAGGCCGATCAGGAGAACCGGCTGATCGTTAAAAATGGGCGCTGCCTGCTGGCCGAAACGGAGGTGGGCAAAGGCCTGGTCTTCACGGGTGCGTTCAGCCTGTCACAGACCGGCATTCTGGATGCTGAGGGAGAGGATGCGCTCTGGCAGCGGCTGCTGCTTGCCGCGGAGCCGAAGCGCTACAACGACCTGCTTCAAAGCACGCAGACGCCCAACACGACGCTGACAGCTTATGAGCCCCTGCTTGAGCAGCGGGTGAGCTGCGGCGTGAGCATTGCGCCGGTTGCCGCGCTGCTTGCCGTCTATGTGCTGCTGGTCGGCGTCGGCCTTTTCGCCGTGGCCGGGCGCTATGGGCGGACGAACGCGCTCTGGGCGGCGATTCCCGCCTGTGCGCTGGTCACGGTGCTGCTCGTGGCCGTGTGTGGGTGGGCGCTCGGGCTGAATCGGCCGGCGGCTTCCTCCGTGCGCGTGACTGTCATGGATGACGATGGAGTATCGAAGACGCAGGAGCTGACGCGGGTCAGCTATGGCGATCAGGGCCGCGTAACGCTCTCGACGGCAAATGGTGCGCGCCTGGAGCGCCGGACGAACGGCTATTTCAGCAGCTATGTGGATGCGGACAGCCTGCCCGAGCTGCGCGACACCGTCGTGCTGGGGGAGGAGCCGGCCCTCGCACTCCCGCCCGCGGCCCCGTGGACTGTGCGGGATCTCGTCGTCGTGGGGCAAGACGAGCCGGAGGGGACGCTCGACGCGCGGGCCTGGATCGACAGGGAAGGCCTGCATGCGCAGATCATCAACGGCATGGAGATCACCCTGTGTGATGCCATGCTCCTGACAGGCTTTGGGTATGCCCGCGTCGGAGACCTTGAGCCGGGAGCGTCGGCGCAGGTTTCTCTGGTGCATAGACAGGCGGACGATTCGCCGGAAGGAACGCTGTTGATCCAGGAGGGCGCGCTGCTGCCCTACGCAGTGGACACCTACCGGCTCACGCAGGCCTGCGTATGCCCGGAGGGCGAGGAAAATCCGAGCTTTTCCGCGCAGACTCTGGAAGAGGAGGAGCAGGAGGCGCGTGCCCTTCGCCTGAGCCTTCTGCGGCAGGCAGAAACCGCGCAGGATAGGCAGCTGATTCCCTGCACGCTGGCCGCGATGACCCCGGAGCTTCCCTGCACGACGCTCATCTGCGACGGCGAGCCTGTGACCCGGCAGGCAAGCAGCAGTATGATCATCCGCCGGATTGCGCTTGATCCCCAAGGGCCTGACGGCAGCTATCTGTATCCGCAGGGTGTGTTTCCGGCAAGGGAGACGATAACCGATGAGGACGGACTGCTGGCTGGGCTTGGGGAAACGCTGGAAAACGGCTATATCGACACGACACGGATACAGACAATCGGCTTTGACCTGAGCGGGCTAAATCCCGACGGGATCTCTTCGATCCGGATTGTCATGGAGGACTGGCGCTGGAACACGGGCGTCAGGCTCGAGGCCTTTGACGCGTCGCAGGGCAGCTGGGAGAGGCTCGCAGGCGGCGAATGCGTGGAGTTGACCGGGGAGGCACTTTGCGGGATGCTGGGCGCGAAAGGGACGCTGTTTCTGCGCTTCTCACGAATGGATCGGACGGACACCGGATATGGAAGCGTGATCGATGTGCCGGGAATCGTCGTGGAAGGGAGGAATGCGCTGTGATTGAATGTGAACGGCTGACCAAGCGATACGGGAAGACGCTGGCGCTGGATGCGCTGGAGCTGCATGTCGGAAAGGGCGAGCTGCATGGCTTTGTCGGGCCGAATGGCGCGGGGAAGACCACAGCGATGCGGATTTTCGCGACGCTCATCCGGCCGACATCCGGCGATGCGCGCATCGGCGGCGTGAGCGTCACCAAATCGCCGGAGCGGGTACGCAGAATGATCGGCTATATGCCCGATTTCTTCGGGGTCTATGAGAACCTGAGGGCCTGGGAATACCTCGACCTCTATGCCGGCTGCCTGAGCCTTGGCGCAAAGGAACGGCGCAGGCGGACGGAGGTGCTGCTGGAGCTGACGGAGCTCAAGGACAAGCGGGAGGCCTTTGTGGACGGTCTTTCTCGCGGCATGAAGCAGAGGCTGTGCTTGGCGCGGGCGATGCTGCATGATCCGGCGCTGCTGATTCTCGACGAGCCGGCCTCCGGCATGGACCCAAAGGCCCGGCTGCAGATGCGCCGGATCCTGCGCACCGTCGGCGAGACGGGAAAGACCGTGCTCATCTCTTCGCACATTCTGCCGGAGCTCTCCGAGCTGTGCAGCGCCATCAGCATCCTGTACGGAGGAAAGACGGCGTTTTCCGGCCCGGCCGGGCAGCTGCGCCGGCGGATGAACGGTCAGGCCCCGCTGCTCGTCCGCTTCGCCATCGAACCCGGGGCGGAGCAGCTTGACAGCGCCCGTCAAGCGCTTGGTTCGCAGATGAACGCCTCCCTGCTGCCGGGCAAGGATGGGCTTTGGGAAATTTTGCCTGCCGGAGAGGAGAAACCGGCACAGGCCACAGCGCAGGACGAGGCCCGCGTACTCAGGCTGCTCATGGCGCAGGGGCTTCCTGTCTGTGCGTTTTACCGCGAGGAGACGTCGCTTGAAGAAATCTTTATGGAGGTGGTCCGCGATGACGCTCAATCCGATCTTTGAGTCCTGCGCGCGGCGGAGGATGCGCCTGTTCAGAACGCCGCTGATCATCGGCGTCTACTGTGCCGTGCTCTGCGTATGCGCGCTGAGCCTTCTGACGGCGTTCATGGGGCAGGGCGTCACGGTGGGCAGGATGCGCGACGGCGTCGAATGCTACATCTGGATGACGGCGCTGCAATTCTTTTTGATTCTGCTGGTTGCGCCGGCGCTGAGCGCGGGCAGCATCGCCGGGGAACGCGAGAGGCGGACGTTTGACCTGCTCCTGGTCACGGGCGTGGGCGCGCGGCGGATGATCATGGGCAAGCTGCTGGAGAATTTCGCGTTTCTCGCGCTGCTGATTGTCTGCGGCGCGCCGGTGATGGCGCTTACGCTGCTGACCGGCGGCGTGACGCCGGGGCAGATCGCCGTGACGCTGCTGGTTCTCATGGCCATTGCGTTTTCCACGCTCTGCGTCGGCATGGCCGTGTCGGTGGTGATGAAGCGGTCGCTGAGCGCCGTGATCGTTTCCTATCTGGCGGTCTTCTCCATCGGCGCGCTCTCCTGGGGGCTTTCAAAGCACGGACCGTTTGCCGCGGCCTACACCCTGCAGTCGCTTCATGCGCTGTCGCAGAAATCCACCGCAGAGATCCTCGTGGGGATGCCCGTTCCGATCTTCTTCAATCCGGCTGTCGGACTTGTCATGCTGCTGGCCAGCCAGACGGGCATCCTGCACAGGACGATGGAGACCACGATGCGCCTATACCACATCTATTCGGCATCCAAGGCCGCAGGCTTTGCAGCGGTGTCGGCTGTCTGCCTGCTGACGATGCTCGCTTCGGCCGCGCTGCTGCTTGCGCTGGCGGTGCTGCTGCTGCGCGTGCAGACGGATGGATTTGGCAGGAGGCGTCGGGCAAAACGCTGAACATGCGCAAATCCTCCATATATTCCCTGTACAGGTGAAAATTATTCGTCATAAACTTGCACTTTTCTCAGGAATCCGCGCGTTTTGGCAAAGTGAACCCTTGACAGCCAAAGGGGTTGGGGATAAAATAATCTCGTTACGATTTGAGGCGATTTGCCCCGAAGTTCGTCAGAATTTCGAACTTTATGGAGGAAAAAATCAATGTACGATATCCCTGTCACATTGACGACCAACCCGAAGAAGAAGCCTGAGGACGAGTCGAAGCTCGGGTTTGGCAAGGTCTTTACCGACCACATGTTCATCATGGATTACGAGCTGGGACGCGGCTGGCACGATGCGCGCGTGGTCCCGTATGGCCCGTTTGTCATGGATCCGGCCTGCACGGTGTTCCATTATGCGCAGGAGATTTTCGAGGGCATGAAGTGCTATCGCCGCAAGGATGGCGGTCTGCAGCTCTTCCGCCCGCGCGACAACTTCGCGCGCATGAATCGCTCCGCCGTACGCATGGGCATGCCGGAAATCGACGTCGAAGAGGCGCTCGCCGGTCTGCTCGCGCTGATCAAGGCGGATGCCGACTGGGTTCCCTCCGCGCCGGGCACGTCGCTGTATATCCGCCCGACCATGATCTCCACCGATGTGATGCTGGGCGTGCATGCCTCCCATACCTATCGCTTCTTCATCATCTGCTCCCCGTCGGGCGCCTACTATCCCAAGGGACTCGCGCCCGTGGGCATCTATGTCGAGCCGGAGCTCGTCCGTGCCGTCAAGGGCGGCGTTGGCTTCACGAAGACCGGCGGCAACTATGCGGCCTCGATCCTCGCCGGTGATATCGCGGAGAAGAAGGGCTACGAGCAGGTGCTCTGGCTGGACGGCAAGGAGAACAAGTACATTGAAGAAGTCGGCTCCATGAACATGTTCTTTAAATTCAAGGATGCTCTGGTGACGCCGCCGCTGCTGGGCTCCATTCTCGGCGGCATCACGCGCGATTCCATCATCAAGCTGGCCAAGCACATGGGCGTGCCGGTCGACGAGCGCCGCATCACGGTGCAGGACGTCTTTGACGCGGCGGACAAGGGCGAGCTCGAGGAGGCCTTCGGCTCCGGCACGGCTGCGGTCGTATCCCCGGTTGGTCGTCTGGCCTGGAACGACAGGGAGATCACCATCTCCGGCGGAGAGATCGGTTCGCTGACGCAGAAGTTCTATGACACGCTCACCGGCATTCAGTTCGGCAATGTCGAGGATCCGTTTGGCTGGGTGCTTCGTATCGACTGATTGAACATTCAGGTCTTCAAAAGATAAACGCATTCAAATGGCACCCATGCTCATCACGGGTGCCATTTCGATGTGCGCGGCGAATACGGAAGGGAAAGACAGAATTTCAATCAATCGCAGGGGGAGAATGCGGATGTTCAGGCAGGAAGAAGTGTTTGTCGGCGGATGGAAGGAAAAGACGCTCGAGTCCATGCAGAGGCGCAGGTTCGAGCAAAGGATTGCGCAGCTGGCGCCGCTTGGCGCGGGGCGGCTTGAATCGCTTCCGCCTGCGGCGCTGACGCGCAAGCTGGAGCAGAGCTGGCAGGATATCGAGCGCAAGCCCATGCACAGCCAGCAGCTTGCCGAGGTCTGGAAGACCGTTCTAAGCACCATCGGCCGTCAGGCGGACTGCCTTTCCCGGGACGAGCACGACCTGGTCGAGCGGGCGCTCGTGCTGGGCGGGAGCGCGCCGATCGAGGATCCGACGGAGCTGGAGGCGGCGCGGGCGCTCTCGCTGCGCCTTTGGGCCAGCGTCGGCCTCGTTTCAGGAAAGCCCTATATCGAGCTGGAGGCGCCCGTCCTGCAGCCGGTGGCCCGTGCCTTTGCCCGGGAGGAGCACGAGGCGGTTCGCCGCCGCTTTGACGTGCTCGAGGGGTATTTGAGCAGCACGCTCTATCGCGTAGGGGCGATGGACGATCGGCAGCCCCAGCAGCTGATCCTCAGCGAGGTGCTCGGCAGCAGCGGGCAGGACGAGCTCGCCATGCAGCTTGCCAGGCGCTATCTTTGGGCGAGCTACGACTGCGTCGATTACAGCGGCGGCGTCATGCTGGTGCATCCTGCGGTGGCCGATCCGCACCATCTGATCGCCGCGCGGCGCAGGCGCAGCGGCCTGCTTCTGCCGCCGGCCGGGGAGACGGGGGTTTTGATGGACATTCTGCCTGAGGAGATCCCGCTTCAGGCGGATCTGGAGCGCGTCATTGAGGGCGGTCTGCGCGCGGGGCTTCGCGCCCCTGAGGTCGCGCGGACGCTCCGGTTCCTCTGCAAGCAGGGGGCGCCCCTGCCGGCCATGGAAGAGGTGCTGCAGGCTTCGCTGATCGTCCTCATCTCGCCGGCCATGCGCGGTGCGCTGGCCAACATGTATTACATGACGCCCAAGTGGATCGAATGCGCCGAGCATGGCGCGCTGCAGTAAAAAAACGGGCAGTGCGGGGAACCGCCGCGCGCTTCCGGGGAAAATGATCCCGCAGGCGCAAAGGACTGCTGAACGCCAAAGAGGAACGAAGGAGGGGAGCACGTGGAGACAGTTGTGACAAGCGTGCAGGACGGATGGATGCTCTCGGCCGTGCTGACGCAGGCGGCGCCGGACATGCCGCTCTGGGCCATCCGGGAGGCGATCCGGCATCGGGATGTCCGTGTCGACGGGGAGCGCACGGCGCAGGATGTCCGCGTCTATGCCGGGCAGGAGATCCGCGCGTTCTTTCCCAAGCGGGCCCTGAATGCCGCCAAAACGCTGCCCGCACCCAGGGTTGTCTATGAGGATGAGCATATTCTGCTGATCGACAAGCCGCAGGGGATCCCCGCGCAGAACGAGGACAGGCCGCTTGAGGGCGACAGCGCGCTGACCCGGTCGATCGCCTACCTGCAGTCGGCCGGGGAAAAAACAGACTGCGTTCGGCTCTGCCACCGTCTCGACGTGCAGACCGGCGGTCTGCTCCTGCTGACCAAGGATGAGGCGGCCTATGAATCCGCCGTGCAGGCGTTCTCGGAGCGCACCTTTCAAAAGTTCTACACCTGCCGGGTCAAGGGCTGCCCCGCACAGCGCGAGGCCGTCATGCGCGCCTACCTGCGCAAGGACGCGGAGATCTCTCGCGTCGCCGTGACGGATTATCCGGCCCGCGGCGCGCTGGAGATCGTGACGGCTTACCGCGTGCTGGAAGCGGGGGAGCAGTCCAGGCTCGAGGTGGAACTGGTCACCGGGCGTACGCATCAGATTCGCGCGCATCTGGCGCACATCGGCCATCCCATCCTGGGGGACGACAAATACGGCGACCGGCTGCTCAACCGCCGTCTGGGCCTTCGTCGCCAGCAGCTGTGGGCGACGCGCCTTGTGTTTCAGGCGGAGGGCGCGCTCAGCTACCTGAACGGGCGTGTCTTTGAGACGGGCTGTCCGTTTTGAGGGGAGGAACCGGTATGAAGGATGTCAGACTGATTGCGCTGGACATGGACGGCACGCTGTTGATGAGCGACCACTGGACGCTCCCGCAGCGGAATATTGAGGCCATCCGGCGGGCGGACGCGGCGGGCATCCATGTCTGCATCGCGACGGGGAGAATGCTCGAGGACGCCAGCGACTTCATCCACAGATTCGAGCTTCCCTGCGCCATCATTGCGGCGAACGGCGCACGGGCGAGCGACGGAGCGCTGCCCGGCGGGAAGATCCTCTTCCGGTGCAGCTTCGCGCCGGAGGACGCGCACAAGGCGATCGACCTGCTGATGGCCTCGGGGATGATGATCAACGGCTTTGAGGACGGTCTGGTCAGCACCGTTCAGGACGGAACGCGCAGAGTCTACCATCTCGTGGCGCGCGGCCTCATTGACGCGCGCTATGGCGAGGCGGCCCTGCGGGCGGCGGCAGATCGCGGGCTAATGAAGCTCTTCGCTGTGGGGCTGGGCAGCGATATCGGCGACACGCCTGACGCGCGCATTGCGCCGCTGCGGGAGTCGCTCAGGCGCGCCCTGCCGCATCTGCAGATCACCAGCTCCGCATCCGGGAACATCGAAATCATGCCGGCCGAGGCTGGAAAGGGCGCTGCGCTCGAGCGGCTTGCCGCGCATTTTGGCCTGACCCGGGAGGCAGTCATGGCGATGGGTGACGCGCAGAACGACCTCTCCATGCTCCAATACGCCGCGCACAGCGTCGCGATGGGCAACGCGACGCCGGAGGTCAGGGCGTTCTGTCGCTATGAGACGCTGAGCAACGACGAATGCGGCGTTGCGGCGATGATCGACAGGGTGCTGGCGGCGAAGGGCGACTGAGTCTGTTTGAACGGGGAGTGCGATGCGCTTGGGACTCAACCGGGTGCACGCGCTGACAAAGGCAATCAGGAATCGAGGCTGCGTGTCTCCAAGCGGAAGGGAGGAGGCTCGCAGCCTTTTGACGTCTTTATGGGGCGGAGTGGAGAACAGGAAGGGTGATGCTTCGCAGAACCGGCAGGAGAGGGGGCTTTCCGGATGCGCTGCGGGGAGCGAAAAGCAATGTTTTCCATGAAAATCTTGACGGAATGACCTTTTGCGAATATAATTGAGGACATGTATGAATGTGGGTGTTTCTGCCCAAATCGGAGGGAGGTGCACGGATGAAGCGGGGTAACGGTCTGGCGATGCTGCTGTCGGCCTTTGTGCTCGCCTTTGTCTGCGTGCTCCTCAGCGGCGCGGGAAGGCTTGTCGCCAGAGAGGAAGGGCGACAGGAGGCTGTCCGTCCCGTGGCGGTTCAGGCCTGCCTGACGGCCAGCTCCGGCGAAAGCCGCGAGGCCGGGCGTCGTCAGGCGGAGGACAGCGGAGACGTGCGCCGCGGGCCGCTTGCCTCACTTCAGGCGGCGCCGATGCGCCGCGCCCCAGTGAACGCTGCGCGCAGCGATGCGAACGGTAACGTGCTGCGCGGGGCGAGCTATCTGCGCACGGTCTATCAGGCGTTTGCGCTCGGTGACGGCTTTGCATAGAGGGGAAACGCCGTATGCGAGCCATCATCAACCATCGAAGAGAGGAAAAAACACTATGGCAAACAACAAAGCCAAGGCGAAGAATCCGCGCACGCGCGCCATTCTCTCGCTGATCGTGATCCTGGTTGTCGTCGCCGTCGTCGGCTGCGTAGCGCTGTTTGGCATCGGCAAGGGCACGTCGATTCACTATCTCAAGCCGTGGGGCGAGGCGATCAGCCTCGGTCTGGATCTGCGCGGCGGCGTCTACACTGTCTACCAGGCCAAGGACAGCACGGTCGACGATTTTGAGGCCAAGATGGATTCCACCGTTTCCATCCTGACCAGCCGTCTGACCCGCCAGGGCTTCACCGAGGCGACCGTCACCCGTCAGGGCAGCGACCGCGTCCGCGTGGAGATTCCGAATGTCTCTGACCCTAACGAGATTCTGCGTATCATCGGCACGCCGGCGCAGCTCAACTTCATCGATGAAGCCGGCAATGTGCTGATGGAAGGCTCCATGGTCAAGAACGCCGCCCGCAGCCAGGACGAGAACGGCCAGCCGTGCATCGCCTTTGAGCTCAACGACGAGGGCGCGAAGATCTTCGCCGAGGCGACCGCGGCAAACCTGGGCAAGACCATCTCTATCACGCTGGACGGCGAGACGATCTCCACTGCGCGCGTCAACTCCGTGATCGCGGGCGGCAAGGGCGAGATCACCGGCAACTTCACCGCCGAATCCGCCGAGAATCTGGCGACCCTGATCCTTTCCGGCGCGCTGCCGCTGGAGCTTGAGCAGCTTGAGGTCAGCGCCATCTCCGCGACGCTGGGCGTCGAGGCGCTGGACAAGGCGCTGCTCGCCGGCATTATCGGCGTCGTGCTCGTCATGCTCTTCATGCTCGTCCGCTATCGCCTCTGCGGCGTCGTGGCCGACATCGCGCTGACGATCTACATCATGATCGTCGTGCTGCTGCTGGCGTTGACCGGCGCGCAGCTGACGCTGCCGGGCGTCGCGGGCATCATCCTGGGCATCGGCATGGCCGTCGACGCGAATGTCGTCATCTTCGAGCGCATTCGCGAGGAGGTTGCGGTCGGCCGTCCGCTGTCCTCTGCCATCCGCAAGGGCTTCTCCAACGCGCTTTCCGCCATCGTCGACGCCAACGTCACGACGATCATCGCAGCGCTGGTACTCTACATGTTCGGCACGGGCACCATCCGCGGCTTCGCGCTGACGCTGGGCATCTCCGTGGCGACCTCGATGTTCACCGCTGTCTTTGTCACCCATAAGCTGCTGGATATCTTCGCCGACCTCGGCATCAAGAACCAGAAGCTGTACGTGCGCTAAGGTGAGGAGGGAATGCACATGAAATTCGAAATGAAGAATCACCTCAAGCCCTGCGCGGCGGTGTCCATCGCCATCATGCTCATCGCGCTCGTGCTCACGCTGACCGGAAACGGCATGAACCTGGGCATCGACTTCACCGGCGGCACGATCATGACCTACAACATGGGCGCCGAGTTCACGACGGACGACGTCACGGCGGCGCTCGACGCCTGCGGCATTGCCGACGCGCAGATCGCCAAGACCGGCGACGAGGGCACGCAGGTTCAGATCCGCATCAGCGACAAGGAGAATACCGACGACCTGCGCGACGCGCTGGAAGAGGAGCTCGCCAAGACCTATCCGGCGATTGAATACGTTGACATCACGCGCGTGGGCGCGATTGCCGGCCGCGACCTGATCAGCAACGCGATCAAGAGCGTGACGCTGGCCGCCGTGCTGATGCTGGCGTATATCGCCATCCGCTTTGACTTCTTCTCCGGCCTCGCCGCGATCATCGGCATTCTGCACGATGTGGGCATCATGCTCTCCTTCGCGGTGGTTTTCAGCAGCTTCGTGCGCGTGGAGACGACCTTCATCGCGGCGCTGCTGACCATCGTCGGCTACTCCATCAACAACACGATCATCATCTTCGACCGCATTCGTGAGAACAGCCACAAGGCCGGTGTCCGCTCGCTGCCGCGCGACGAGATCGTCAATCGCTCTGTGACGGAGTCCCTTCCGCGCACGCTCAACACCACGGTCACCACGCTGCTGACGATCGTGACGCTGTATGTGCTGGGCGTGGATTCCATCAAGCAGTTCGCGCTGCCGCTGATTGTCGGCATTGTGGCCGGCACCTATTCCGCCAACCTCATCAACGGCTACGTCTGGGCCGTGCTGATGAACCTGCGCACCGCGCGCAAGAAGGCCAGGGCCTGAGCGGAGCGTCATCCCCGAAAGCAGATTTGCCGCAGGGGCGGGAGAGCGATCCCGCCCCTTGCGCGCTTTTACTCTGAAAGTCCTTCTGCAAAGCTTCGGACTCGACCGCAAAGCAACGGGACTTTCATCACTTGGTCGGAAATGCAACCGGCATCATGCCGGTTTTGATCAGAAGCGCGCAGTGCCCGGCGATGGACGCGGATGCTGCGTCTATCGCCGGACAGAAATCAATGAGGAAAGGAGGCCGCGACATGCTTCAGTTTTTGCCAAAGCGCAGCGCGCGGGAGGCGATTCCGCCGGAGCTTGAGCAGCTTGGCGTCGCCCCGAGGCTGCTTGAGCTGCTGCTGGACAGGGGACTTGATACGCCGGACAAGATCGAAGCCTATCTGCATCCCAGGCGCGAGGATCTGCACGATCCCATGCTCATGCAGGATATGGACAAGGCTGTCGCGGTCGTTCGGGATGCGATTGGCCGCGGCGAGGAGATCGTCGTCTTCGGCGATTACGACGTGGACGGTGTGACGGCGACGGCTATCCTGCTGACCTATCTGCGCAAGCAGGGGGCAAAGGTTTCCTTTTATATTCCTGACCGGCACGGGGAGGGCTACGGCCTCAACCTCGCGGCCGTGGAGCAGATCGCTTCCCGTGCCAAGCTGCTCATCACTGTCGACTGCGGCATCACCTGCCCGGCTGAGGTGCGCCACGCCCGGAAGCTGGGCATGCGCGTGATTGTCACGGATCACCATCAGCTCGGCCCGGAGCTGCCGCAGTGCGAGGCTGTGCTCAATCCGCTGATGGGCAGCTATCCGTTTCGCCGGCTCTGCGGCGCGGGCGTGGCCTTCAAGCTGGTCCAGGCGCTGGGCGGCGTCGAGGCGATCGAGCCGCTCTGGGAGCTGGCTGCGCTGGCGACGATTGCGGATATTGTTCCGCTGATGGGAGAAAACCGAGTGATCGTCTCCTTTGGTCTGGCCGATATGGCCAGGACCAAGCGGCCGGGGCTGATCGCGCTGATGGAGTCCGCCGGGGTCGAGCCAAAGAGCGTCTCCTCGTCAGACGTCGCCTTCAAAATGGCGCCGCGCATTAACGCCGGCGGCAGGCTGGCGCTCGCCTCGCGCGGCGTCGAGCTGCTGACCACGCGCAAGCTCGACGTGGCCAAGGAAATCGCCGACGAGCTCGATCAGGACAACGTCAAGCGGCGCGAGCTCGAGATCGACATCTTCACGCAGGCGGACGCCATCGCTCGAAGGGAGATCGATTTCAGGGAGGAGCGCGCCATTGTTGTCAGCGGCGAGGGATGGAATCCCGGCGTGATCGGGCTGGCCGCCTCTCGGCTGGTGGAAAAATACAAGTGGCCGACGGTGCTGCTCTCGCAGGACGGCGGCGTCTGCGTTGGCTCCGCGCGATCCATTCCCGGGGTCGACATCCATCAGGCGATGTCGGAATGCCGGGATCTGTTCGTCCGCTTCGGCGGCCACGCGCAGGCGGCGGGGCTGACGATCGAGACGAAGCATGTGCCCGAATTCCGGCGCAGGCTGACGCAGGCCATCCGCAGGCAGGCCAAGCCCGAGGCCTTTATCCCGACGGAGGAATACGACCTGGAGCTGGAGCTGTCCGAGATGACGGAGGAGCTGGTCGCTGCGTTTGACTCGATGCAGCCGACAGGCTTTGGCAACCCCGCGCCGGTCTTCTGTGTGCGCGGCGTGCATACGACGGACGTGCGGCAGATCGGCAAGGACGGCGCCCATCTTCGGATGCGTCTGGCGCAGGGCGGCGAGATGCGAAACGCGATCGCCTTCCGAATGGGCCCGCGTGCCCGCTCGATGCCGGAGGTGATCGAGGCAGTGGTCAGCCTGTCCATCAACGAATGGCAGGACAGGCGCAGCGTCCAATGCGAAATCCGGCAGGTTCAGGCATACATGCCCGCCAAGGCGTTTCTGCAGGAATGCCAGCGACAGGAGGGCGAGATCGACCGTGCGCTGCTTGAGACGCTCTTACGCAGGGACCCGGCGCGCGCGGACGGCGCAGAGCGCATGAAGCTCGAGGAAGCGAAGCGGGTGCTCTCGGATGAATTGCTGACGGCTTATCAGGGGACGCTTCTGTGTGTGCATACCCTTCCGGCGCTGAAGATGGCGAACATCCATCTGGCGATTCTGCATGCGCAGCTCGACTATGCGCTGGGAGAGCTGAGCGACGAGCGGATGTTTAACACGCTCGTGATGGCGCCCGATTGGGCGCAGATCCGCTGCAGACCGCGGGCAATCGTCATGCTGGATGGGTTTATGAGCGACGCCGAGCGAGGCAGCGTGCTCGAGCAATTCCCAGAGGCGAGAATCATCGAGGTTTCCGGGCTGGAGCAGCAGAGCGCCGCTGCCGCGCAGCGGCTGCTGCCGCCGGACGACGCGCTCAGGACGCTTTATCGCGCGCTGCGCCAGCGCGAGGCGATGGACAATACGCTGTCCGTTCTCGCCTCGCAGACGAGCATGACCGAGAGCATGGCGCTGTGCGGGCTGTATATTTTCAAGGAGCTTGCGCTCATCGAATTTACGGCGTCGCCCTTCCGCTATCGGCTGCTGCCCAGTGGCAAGGTTTCGCTGGAGGCGAGCGCCATTCGCACAAGGCTGCAGGAGCTCGCATCGGCCAGGGGAGGCTGAGCGTGGCGTATTGAGCGCACAAGAAAAGGAACGAAAGGGGGATACCGGTTTTGACGCAGGAGGAATGCAAGAATCTCGATGAGCTCGTTGGAACGCTGGTGAAATACCATCCGGAAGCCAACGTGGAGCTGGTGGAGAAGGCCTATCACTTTGCCGAAAAGGCCCATGCCGGGCAGATGCGCAAGTCCGGTGAACCATACTTCATTCATCCGCTGACAGTGGCGGGCATTCTCGCCAAGCTGATGCTCGACGCGCCGACCATCGCCGCGGGGCTGCTGCATGACACCGTGGAGGACTGCGAGGACGTGACGCTCGAGGTCATCGAGCGCGAATTCGGTCAGGAGGTCGCGCTGCTGGTCGACGGCGTGACCAAGCTCAAACGGCTCGACTTCTCCTCGCGCGTGGAGCAGCAGGCGGAGAGCATCCGCAAGATGATTCTGGCGATGAGCAAGGATATCCGCGTCGTGCTCATCAAGCTGGCGGACCGCACGCACAACATGCGTACGCTCAAATCGCAGCCGCCGGAGAGCCAGAAGCGCATCGCGCAGGAGACGCTGGACATCTACGCGCCGCTGGCGCACAGGTTGGGCGTCTACAAGATCAAGCAGGAGCTCGAGGATCTCTGCCTGCGCTACCTCGATCCCGAGGGTTATCACAACCTGATCGTCAAGGTCGGCATGAAGCGGGCGGAGCGAGAGGCGAATATCCGCGCCGTCATCAACACGCTCAGCGACAAGATCAAGGAGATGAACATCCACTACGAGATCGACGGGCGGCCCAAGCACTTTTACAGCATCTACCGCAAGATGGTGCTCCAGCACAAGCCGTTTGAGCAGATCTTCGATCTGATTGCGATCCGCGTACTGGTCGATACCGTGCAGGACTGCTACGCCGTGCTGGGCATCGTGCATACGCTCTGGAAGCAGGTGCCCAACCGCTTCAAGGACTACATCTCCATGCCCAAGCCCAACATGTATCAGTCGCTGCATACGACGGTCGTGGGCGAAAACGGCATGCCCTTTGAGGTGCAGATCCGCACCTACGAGATGCATCGCATCGCGGAATACGGCATCGCGGCGCACTGGCGCTACAAGGAAGGCAAGCAGGTTGCCGACGCGCTGGACAACAAGCTCTACTGGCTGCGCCAGATTCTGGACTGGCAGAACGACACCCGCGATTCCGAGGAATTCATCAAGTCACTCAAGGTCGATCTCTTCAGCGACGAGATCTTCGTCTTCACGCCCAAGGGCGAGATCATCGACCTGCCCAAGGGAGCGACGCCGATCGACTTCGCTTACAGGATTCACAGTGCGGTCGGCAACAAATGCGTCGGCGCGAAGATCAACGGGCGGATTGTGACGCTCGACGCCCAGCTGGCCACGGGCGACTTCGTTGAGATCATCACCCAGCAGAACAGCAAGGGCCCCAGCAGGGACTGGCTCAAAATCGCCAAGACCTCGCAGGCCAAGGCGAAGATCCGCCAGTTCTACAAGAAGGAGCTCAAGGAGGAGAACATCGCCAGCGGCAAGCAGATGCTCGAGTACGAGGCCAAGCGCCAGGCCTCGAGCCTGCCCGCGCTGCTCAAGACGGAATATGTCGAGCCGATCCTGCACAAGTTCTCCTTTGCGGATCTGGACGACCTCTATGCGGCGGTCGGCTGCGGCGGCATCACGGCGGCGCAGGTCGTCACGCGCCTGCGCGAGGAGCAGAAGAGCCACGAAAAGCCGCTGATCCCCGTGCTGCCCAGGACGAGCGAGAACGCGCCGTTCAAGCAAAACGCCTCGGCCAAGAACGACATGGGCATCATGGTGGCCGGCCTGCCGGGCTGCCAGGTGCACTTTGCCAAATGCTGCACGCCGCTGCCGGGCGACGAGATCGTCGGCTACATCACGCGGGGGCGCGGCGTGACGATTCACTCCAAGGAGTGCATGAACGTCAATGCCTCGCACGACCCGGCGCGCTGGGTCGCAGCGGAGTGGTCGGACACGACCAACTCGTCCTACAACGGCTCGATTCAGATTCTGGCCTATGACCGGCACAACCTGATCGCCGACCTGATGAGCTATCTCTCTGCCCAGAAGGTGACGGTCTGCGCGCTCAACGCACGCGTGAACAGCAGCAACCAGACCTGCACGATCGAGCTGACGCTGCAGGTTGCCAACAAGCAGGAGCTTGACTGGGTGATCAAGCAGATCGCCAAGCGGCAGGATACCATCGAGATTTTCAGAATTTAAAGGAGTTTTCCGGCATGAGACTGGTGATACAGAGGGTGCTCGAGTCGAGCGTGCGCGTCGAGGGCAGCGTGGTAGGCAGCATCGGCAAGGGCTTCATGGTGCTCTGCGGCGTCGAGGACGGGGATACGCAGGAGGACGTTCGCTACTGCATCGACAAAACCGTGAACCTGCGCATTTTCGAGGACGAGGCGGGCAAGATGAACCGCTCGATCCTCGACGACGGCGGCGAGATCCTTGCGATTTCGCAGTTCACGCTGCATGGCGACGTCCGCCATGGCCGCCGGCCGAGCTTCATCAAGGCGGCGCGCCCGGAGACGGCCGTGCCGCTGTACGACGCCTACTGCGAGGGCCTTCGCGCCGCAGGCGTGCATGTGGAGACCGGCATCTTCCAGACGGATATGAAGGTCTCGCTCGTCAATGACGGGCCGGTGACGCTGCTTGTCGATTCGAGGAGGACGTTCTGATGGACAATCTCGACATTCGAACGGTTACGGGCGGGCCGCTGGAGGTCAATACCTACGTCGTGGGCCTGGGCGGCGGGCAGGAATGTCTGCTGATCGATCCTGGCGCGGAGTTTGCGTCGGTCGAAGGCGCTGTCTGCGGGCGGACGGTCACAGCCGTGCTGCTGACGCACGCGCATTTTGACCACATGCTCTATGCGCGCCCCTGGCTGGAGCGCGGCGCGAAGCTCTACGTGCATGAGCTGGATGCGCCCGCTGCCGCAGGCCGACGTGCTGCTGCACGAGAGCGATGTCATCCGGGAGGCAGGCCTTGAGCTGAGCGTTCTGCATACGCCGGGGCATACGCCCGGCGGTGTCTGTTACCAGGCGGGCGACGTGCTCTTCAGCGGCGATACGATGTTCTACGGCAGCTATGGCCGCGTTGATCTGCCCGGAGGCAACAACATGCAGATGGCGATGTCCCTCAAGCGGCTGCTCGCGCTGCCCAAGGAGACGGTCGCTTATCCGGGCCACGGCATGAAG
>SFFC01000148.1 GCA_004556985.1 Clostridiales bacterium
AGAGAAATCGCAAACGAGACAGTAAGTGCATAAGCTTCGGCTCCGGCGTCGGCTCCTCCGTGGGCTCCGGCGTCGGCTCCTCCGTGGGCTCCGGCGTCGGCTCCTCAGTCGGCTCCGGCGTCGGCTCCTCCGTGGGCTCCGGCGTCGGTTCAAGCGTCTCGGGTTCAGGCGTCATGAAGCCGTACATCCACAGCACGGCATCCGCCTCATCCGGCGAGGCGGGGACGGTCATGCTCGCGCCAAAGAGCACGTCGAGCACCAGGGACGGATCCTCGGGATCGCCCAACTGTGAGAGCATGTCGGGCGCGACCGCATCCGGGCTCAGCGGGATCTGGCGGACGTTGCCCGCCTCATCGGTCACGATGAGCTGTCCGGAGGCGAGCGCCTCCACCATCTCGGGCTCCAGCACGGTCTCGTCCACCCAATAGACGGTGTCGCCGAGCGTGGTCGTCACCGTCTGAGCGGGAATGAGCACCTGCGTGCCATCGCCCAGGGTCAGCGCCACCTGCACGAAGAGGGGGCTCCCCTCCTGGGCGCACGCCGGCAGCGCGCCAAGCGCCAGCAGGGCGCAAAGCATCACGGCCAGCACGCGGCGGACGGCTTTTTTCATCTCTGTATCCTCCTTTTCCTCTCAAGCCAAGGGGCCCGGGGCTGCAGCATGCGGCCTCCGGGCGCCCGGAAAGTCTGCATCCATTGTAAAACGTCGAAAGCCGCCTGTCAACTCCGACAGGATTTTTGGCAGGATTTCGCTCGGCTTTCACATGAATATGACGTTTCCCGGGCAGGGATTCTTCCCGCCGAAGCCGAATAAATCAAAATGATTTCTATTCACAGAAGGAGTGCCAGACCATGAACGACCAGGAGCTTCGGGAGATTCCCTTTTCCAGTGAGACGATTTACGACGGCAAGATCCTGCACGTCGAAAAATGGCAGGTGACCTGCCCCAACGGCCATCCGGCCACGCGCGAGATCGTCGTGCACAAGGGCGCGGCGGCGGTCGTCCCCGTCTTTGAGGATGGCACGACGCTGCTCGTGCGCCAGCATCGCGTCGCCGTGGACCGCGTGACGCTGGAGATCCCCGCCGGCAAGCTCGACAGCGTGGGCGAGGATCCGCTCGACTGCGCCGTGCGCGAGCTGCGCGAGGAGACCGGCCTCTCCGCGCAGCGCATGACGCTGCTGACCTCGCTGCTGACGACGCCGGGCTTCTGCACGGAGAAGATCGCCATCTACCTCGCGCAGGGCCTCTCCCAGGGGGAGACGCATCCCGACGAGGACGAGTTCCTCGGGCTCGTCCGCATCCCGCTTGACGACGCGGTTGCGATGGTCATGCGCGGCGAGCTGCGCGACAGCAAGACCATCTGCGGCCTGATGATGGCGCGGGAGGCCATCCGCTCCCGGAAGGGGCAGGGCGAATGACGCGCGCGCTCTCCTTCCGCCTGACGGCCGACGCCCTGCCCGACAGCCTTCTGCCCGCGCAGGGCGCCCGGCGCTTTGCGCTGCCCGGCGCGCAGGAGCTCTCCCGCTTCACCGACCTGCTCGGCGAAGCGCCGCAAGCCGCGCAGGAGGCGTCGGAGGTGCAGGAGGCGTCCGTCCCCTTCGCCGTGCCCGGCCTGCTGCCCCGAGAGCTCTGCGGAGAGGCGGAGCTTCATGCCGAGCTGCGCTTTGACCGGCTGCACGGCGGCCGGGCGCAGCTCGAGTTCCGCCTGCTTGCCGGGCGGGGCGAGGTGCTCCTGGGCGAAAAACGGCTCGCGCGCTTTGAGGGCGGGCCGCTTGTGCTCGACGTGACCGACGCGCTGCGCCTTGGCCGGCGGCAGACGCTGACCCTGCGCTTTGACGAAACGCGCCCGGCCGGTCTGCCCGGCGCGGCGCTTTTGCGCGTCACGCAGCTGGCGCACATCGAATTCGCCGGCGCGGAGCCGGATACGGAGGCCGCCGCGATGACCCTGCGCGCGCGCATCGCCGCCGACAGCGCGGGGCGCTTCCGCCTGTCCGTTCGCCCCTGCCCGCCCGACGGCGCGCAGGCCATCGCCGCGCCCTGCGCCGCGCGGGAGCTGCCCTTTTCGCTTGAGGCCGGCGAGCGTCGGGATATCGCGCTGACGCTGTCCGTGCCGGGCGGGCGCTTTGCCTGCGGGCAGCCGTATGCCGCGCCCTCGCTGCGCCTGGAGCTGAGCTGCGAGACCGACGTTGCACGCCCCGCGCCCAGGGAAAAGCGGGGACGCCTGCGCCGCGCCCCGGCCCCCGCGCCGCAGCCCCTCCGCCGCAGGACGCGCTGCGACAGCGCGACGCTGCTATGCGGCTATCCGGGCAAAACGCCGCAAGCCTACGCGCCGCTGCCGCGCGAGCTCGCCGTGCTGCCGCCGCAGCTGCTCCTGCCGGCGCTCGCGGCGCTCCATCTGCGCGCCGTCTCCCTGCCCTTCGCCCCGCCGGACGCGCTCTGCGCCGCATGCACGCGCTCGGGCATCGCCCTGCTCCTGCGCCGGCCGCGCGAGGCGGACGAGGCGGCGCGCCTTGCGCGCTTCCCCTGCGTCTGCTTCTGCGACGCAGCCGCGCCCGACGCGCCCGCGCCGGAGGAAAACGCCTGGCAGCTGGGCTCCATGGTCGCTCTCGACCGGCAGCTCGAGCCGGGTGTCACCCCCGCCGAGCTGCTCGCCGAGGCCGCCGGTCGCCCTGTCGACGCGAAGGAAGCGGGCGCCGCCGCCGTGCTGCAATGGCTGCGCGCCGTGCGCATCCGCCTGCTCGCGGAGGCCTCGCGCCAGGGCCGCTTTTCGGGCGCGCTCTGCGCCCCGCAGGAGCTTCTGGATCCGGATGTCGCGCAGGCACTGACGGATGCGCTCGCTCCGCTGCACCTGAGTGCGCTGCCTCTTCGCGGCGCCTGGTGGACGGGGACGCATTTCAGCGCGTCGCTCCTTGCCTGCCTCGAGGGGGCGCTGCCCGAGGGGCCGCTTCATGCCTGCGCGCTGCTGGAGACGGAGGCGGGTGAGCCGATCGCGCGCCTTGATACGCCCTGCCCCACGTCCGGCGGGATGCTGGGGACGCTCGAGGTGCGCCTGCCCGACGCGCCCTGCGTGCTCACGCTGACGACGCAGCTGCTGTGCGGCGAGGCAGTGCTCGAGGAGAACACTCTGCCCGTCTACGTCGGCGAGCGCGGCGTGCTCGAGGCGGCGTTCGGCGGAGCATTCCAGGAATAAAAGAAAGAGGGCTTTCTCCCCGAAGAAGGGAGGAAGCCCTCTCAAACTGTCGATCAACAACGCAGATCCAATCAGCAGACGATGTTGAGCAAGCGGCCCGGCACGAAGATCAGCTTCTTCACCGGCGCGTCGCCGACGAGCTTTTTGACCGTCTCGTTTTCAAGCAGCTTCTCGCCGTCATCCTTGGTCAGGCTGGTCGGCACCATGATGCGGGCGCGAACCTTGCCCTTGATCTGCACAGCGATCTCGACCTCGTCGGCCACGAGCTTCGCTTCGTCCCACGTCGGCCAGCTCTGCCTGTAGATCGGCTCGCCGAAGCCGCAGGCCTCCCACATCTCCTCGGTGATGTGCGGGGCGACCGGGTTGAGGCACAGCAGCAGCGCGCGCAGCTCGCCGCGGGTGACGCTGCCGTTGGCATAGACGTCGTTGACGAAGGACATCATCGCCGCGATGGCGGTGTTGAACTTCATGCGCTCATAGTCCTCGGAGACCTTCTTGATCATCGCGTTGACCGGCGCCTCCATCTCGTGGCGCACGGCCTCGTCCTGCGTGAGCACATCCTGCAGGCGCCAGACGCGCTCCAGGAAGCGGCGGCAGCCGCGCGCGCCCTCGGTCATGAACATCTCGTAGAGGCGGAAGGCGTCCGCGCCGATCTCGGCGATGGTGTCGTCCGGGTTGATGACGTTGCCGCGGGACTTGCTCATCTTCTCGCCGTTCGCGCCGAGGATCATGCCGTGGCTGGTGCGCTTGTTGTAGGCTTCCTTGTTCGGGATCGCGCCGATGTCATAGAGGAAGAGGTTCCAGAAGCGGGAGTAGAGCAGGTGCAGCGTCGTATGCTCCATGCCGCCGTTGTACCAGTCGACCGGCATCCAGTACTTGAGCTCGTCCCAGCGGGCGAGCGCCGTGTCGCAGTGCGGATCGGCGTAGCGCAGGAAGTACCAGGAGGAGCCGGCCCACTGCGGCATGGTGTCGGTCTCGCGCTTGGCGGGGCCGCCGCAGCACGGGCAGGTCGTGTTCACCCAGCTGTCGATCTTGGAGAGCGGGCTCTCGCCGGAATCGGTCGGCTCGTAGTTGTCGACCTCCGGCAGCAGCACGGGCAGCTGATCCTCCGGGACCGGCACCCAGCCGCACTTCTCGCAGTAGACCAGCGGGATCGGCTCGCCCCAGTAGCGCTGGCGGGAGAAGACCCAGTCGCGCAGCTTGAAGTTGACCTTGCGCTCGCCCACGCCATGCTCGACGAGCCAGTCGATGATGGTTTTCTTCGCCTGGGCGACGGAGAGGCCGTCGAGGAAACCGCTGTTGACGAGCACGCCGTCCGCGACGTCGGTATAGGCGGCCTTCTGCACATCCTCGCCGCCCGCGACGACCTCGATGATCGGCAGGCCAAACTTCTTGGCAAAGTCCCAGTCGCGCTCGTCGTGCGCCGGCACAGCCATGATCGCGCCGGTGCCGTAGGTCGAGAGCACGTAGTCGGAGATGAACACCGGGATCTCGCGGCCGTTGACCGGGTCGATGGCCTTGATGCCCTTCAGCTCCACGCCGGTCTTGTCCTTGGCCAGCTCGGTGCGCTCAAAGTCGCTCTTGCGGGCCGCGGCCTCGCGGTAGGCGACGACGTCGTCCCAGTTTTCGATGCGGTCCCTCAGCTGATCGACGGCCGCGTGCTCCGGGGCCACGACCATGTAGGTCGCGCCGAAGAGCGTGTCCGGGCGCGTGGTGTACACGCGCAGCTTCATGTCGGCATCCTTGATGGCAAAGTCGACCTCGGCGCCCTCGCTGCGGCCGATCCAGTTGCGCTGCTGCACCTTGACCTTCTCGATGAAGTCGACGTCGTCGAGGCCGTCGAGCAGCTTCTGGGCATAGGCCGTGATCTTGAGCATCCACTGGCTCTTGACGCGGCGGATGACCTCCGCGCCGCAGCGCTCGCACTTGCCCTGCACGACCTCCTCATTGGCCAGGCCGCACTTGCAGCTCGGGCACCAGTTGACCGGCATCTCGCTCTTGTAAGCGAGGCCGTGCTTGTAGAGCTGCAGGAAGATCCACTGCGTCCACTTGAAGTAGTTCGGGTCGGTGGTGTTGACCTCGCGCGACCAGTCAAAGGAGAAGCCGATGCGTTTGAGCTGCTCGCGGAAATGGTCGATGTTCTTCTGCGTCACGCCCGCGGGATGGACGTGGTTCTTGATCGCGTAGTTCTCCGTCGGCAGGCCGAACGCGTCCCAGCCGATGGGGAAGAGGACGTTGTAGCCCTCCATGCGGCGCTTGCGGGAGATGATGTCCATCGCGGTATTGCTGCGCGGATGGCCGACATGCAGGCCCGCGCCGGAGGGATAGGGGAACTCGATCAGCGCGAAATACTTGGGCTTGTCATGGCTGGCCTCGGCCTCAAAGCAATGGGCCTCCTCCCAGTTCTTTTGCCATTTCAGCTCGATCTCTTCGGGGTTATACGCCTTGCTCACAGGAAAAAAACCTCCTCTTTCTTCCTCATACAGGGTCAAAAAAAGCGCCCCTGCATGACCGTCTCATGCACAGGGGCGCGAAAATCCGCGCGGTACCACCCTGATTCAGCCGCCTTGCGGCGGCCCTCAGCGGCAAAGATGCCCGGCCGATCACGGGGCCAACCGCCGCGGGCTACTGCCTTCGCCCGCGAAGCTCCGGGAGGAGAAAGCCGCGCCTCGGCCCGCCGGCTCGCACCATCCGCCGGCTCTCTTCGGGCGCCTCCGCGCGCTGATTCCCTTCATCGCCTTTGAGAAACTTCGTCTATTGTACTGAACGCCCGCAAAAAAGTCAAGCCCGTTTCCCCTTTTTCGGCGGTTTCAAAAAGATTTTTCGGAAAATTGTCAAAACCCCTTGCAAATCCGGACGAAATCTGCTAGAATACTCTTCGTTGCCGATGCTGATATAGCTCAGCCGGTAGAGCGCATCCTTGGTAAGGATGAGGTCCCCGGTCCGAATCCGGGTATCAGCTCCATGCGGAGGGTGATTTTTTTGTTGTATTGCTAGGTTTTTAAGGGGTCTTCTCCGAGTGGGGCGGCCCCTTTTTTCGCTTTGGGGGATGACCTCATCCGCTTTGAGGGTCAATTTATCACAAATTCTATCACAAATTGTAGGCTTCATCAAGCGCTTTGATGCCTCTGACGGCTGAATCACGCCGCGCGTGGGCGTAGCGGTTCATGGTGATGGTGGTCTTGCTGTGACCTGCCACCGCTGCCGCGATGTTCGCGTCATGCGTCTCTTCGTAGACATCTGTGATGATGGTGTGCCTGAAGGTGTAGCCTGTGATGCCCTTGATGTCCATTTGCTTGCTGATTCGCCGCATGAGCTGGCGATGCTGGGTGTAGGACAAGGGCTGCACGCCGCCAAAGAGGAAGTGATGCCTGCTCGCTGCTTGCGCTGCCGCTTCTTCAATGTAGGGTCTGGTAATCTGAGAGATGGCGACATCCCTTCTCATATTGGTTGATTGATTGTTGGCTCACGCCGATTGCGTCCGCAAGACGCTGCTGGCTGATGCCGCGCTCTTGCCTAAGTATTTTCAGATTTGGCAACACATTCTCCACCTCCCAACAGGATTAGTTTAACAACTGACCTTGGTTAATGGAAAATATCGTTTCTTGTTATTGACAACAATATATGCTTGTCGTAGAATTGAGGTGAAGATACTATCTTAATTCTGCGGAATACCACAGGAGGAATTCTTAATGAAAAAACGAGTACTAATCTGTCTTATTGCTATATTATGCGTGCTTTTCACAGGGTGTTCTCTCTTAACAAGTGAGGAACAGCTTCGAGTCGATTCTTTGACTCAAAAAGCACTGACCCCATGGGGAAGAAAAACTTCCATAATGTATCCCATAGAACCACATACAAGAGGTTTTCATATTCAATACTCTTCTATAGAACAACTCGC
>SFFC01000033.1 GCA_004556985.1 Clostridiales bacterium
AACATAGAAGCAGGCAAGGCAGTTCACCGATAATGGGGGCTGCCTTGCCTGTTTTTCTAATTGCCGATTTTCTTCTTTCGCGGTCCTCGCGGTTTGGATGCGTCGGGGCGGATTCCGTGGCAACTTTCGTGGCAACTTTTTAAGAAAAAAGCGTATCAGATAGAGAAAGAAAGCTGCTGAAAGTGATATGCTTTTTGCTTAAAAAAATGAGGTATTGCAAGGAAAAAAGAAAGAAGCCTAACTTTCACTAGACTTCTTTGCTGGTGCGGTAGATGGGACTTGAACCCATACGTCATACAACACACGCCCCTCAAACGTGCCTGTCTGCCAATTCCAGCACTACCGCTTATGAAGTTGATGCTTTTCGCAAGCAACATGTATATTATACGCAACCCCCGGGAAATTGTCAATACCCAGCCCGAAGAAAATTTCAAAAGAAGGGCGTGAAATAAATAGAGAATGTCATGTTTTGCCGCATGAAAGAATCGGGACTGCCGGAACGTCCTTTGATTATCTGAAAGACCTGACGCGGAATCGGCAGCAAAAAAGCCTTGCATGCCGTCTTGAAATGAAGTATGATATAAGCTGTCAGATTGTAAAATGGAGGACGGATGTCCATTGAATACCGAAAAGAGGAGGTGACAGCCATGTCGGAAACAGGGCCGCGCCGCAGACGGCGCCCGCAGAATCCCGTGCAGGAGCCCGAGACGCCGCATCGCATCGTGGTCGACAGCGATTTGGACGAGCCGGACTGGCTGGTCTCCGCCGGAGACGTGTCGGGAGCGGCGTCGCGCCGCGCCCGTTCGATGAAGACGGACAGGACAGAGAAGAAGGACAAGCCGGAGCAGGCGCCCGCCGCGAAGGACAGGGCGGCCGTCCGGGTCAGAAAGCCGGAGCCTGAGGGAGAGGCGGGGGAGATCCTTTTGACTGGCGGCGCCGGGGCGCGCAGCGCCAGGGCGGGGCAGACAAGGGCCGGAACCGGGTCGGTGGGCAGCACCGCCAAAAAGAGCACGGCGCCGGCCAAGAAGAAGAGCACAACCACAAAAAAGAAGAGCCCGAAAAAGGGCGGCGGAAAGCAGCTGCGCGGCGCGCTGCTGCGGCTGCTGGCGGCGGCGGTCGTCATCACGCTCTGCGTCGTCGGCGCTGCTGGCGGCGCGCGGCTGGTTCAGATCAAGCAGACGCTCGACCAGGGCGACGGGGTCTTCTACCCCAATCTCTTCGTCAACGACATCCCGCTGGAGGGCAAGACGCTCGACGAGGCGGCTGCCTCGGTGACCCAGCAGGTCGCCAGCCTGATCGCCTCCTGGCGGATCACCCTGCGCACGCAGGATGGCCGCAGCTGGGACATCACCGGCGAGGACCTCAGGATGCAGTATGACGTCGCCGATCAGCTCGACCAGCTCTGGGCCATCGGGCACACGGGCTCCTCGGCGGATCGCTACGAGCAGGTCAAGGCGCTGATGGAGGAGCCGGTCATGCGCTACACGACGCTGACCTACGACATGTCGATGGTCAACCAGATCCTCACGCAGATCAAGAGCGAGGTCGACCGTGCGGCGGTCAGCGCGACGCGAGTCTACGACGACAGCGTCTTTCCGCCCTACACCTACACGGACGACGTGCCGGGGCAGGAGCTCGATATCACGGGGCTCAATGAGCGCATCTGCGCGATGGTCGACCAGCTCGAGTCCGGCGTGGTTGATCTGACGCCGACGACCGTGCAGGCGCCCGTCACGCGCGCGCAGCTGGAGGGGCAGATCGTGAAGCTCAGCACCTACGAGACGAAGATCGCTACCTCCTCGACGGAGGGCCGCTTTGAGAACATCCGCATCGGCACGGAGAAGTTTGACCGGCTGACGATCAAATCGGGCGAGTCGGTCTCCTTCAACAAGGTGACGGGCAAGCGCACCACGGCAAACGGCTTCCAGGTTGCGCTCGAGCTGGCCTATGGCCAGTACGTCGAGGGCGTCGGCGGCGGCATCTGCCAGGTCTCCTCGACGCTGTACAACGCGGTCATCAACGCGGGGCTGGAGGTCACCAAGCGCACACAGCATTCCCGTCCGTCGAGCTACGTGCCGCTGGGCCTGGACGCGACGGTCTCCGACGACCGCCTCGACTTCGTCTTCAAGAACACGACGAGCGCGGACATCTACATCGAGTCGAAATACTACAACAAGGGCAAGACCTACTACTGCCAGTTCACGATCTACGGCAGGCCCGACCCGAACGGCTACACCTACAAGCTCGAATCGCAGGTGCGCGAGACGCTGGCCATTCCGGAGCCGACCTATGAAAAGGACACGAACGCGCAGTACGTCGTCTACACGGATGACGAGCCCTACCTCAAGAGCAAGGGCGAGGAGGGCTACGTCGTGGATGTCTACCTGGTGACGATGGACAGCAAGGGACTCGAGGTTTCCCGCGAGCTCAAATATACGGACACCTACAAGGCGGCCGCGCCGGTCTACTACGTCGGCGTGACGGTCAGAGAGACGCCCGCGCCGTATACCGGCACGGATTGACGCAAGCAACATACGAAAGGGGTATGGTCGATGAACAGGGGACTGAGGAGCTGCGCCGCGGGCGCGCTGATGCTCGCTTTGCTGAGCGCGCCGCTGGGCGCGATGGCGGCGGAGACCGCGCCGCTTGTGCTGGCCGAAGAGACGCAGAGCGCCGGAACCGGGCGCACGCTTTCGCCGTTTGGCGTTACGCGCGGCAGCCGCGGCGTCAGCGCGAGCACGGAATGGCTCACGCAGGCGAGAATCGGCGGCTTGTCGCTTGGCCTGCGGCTGTTTACGCCGATGGGAGACGCCGTCATCTTTCAGGAGTGCCTGCGGCCGGTTGAGCCGGGCAGCCGCTATCTGGAGCTGCAGATCGCCGTCGCGGAGTGGACGGACGGCATGCTGATGCAGATCGACCAGCACGCCGTGGACGTGCTCGACCGCTCGGGCATTACGAACATCGTGCTGGCTGACGAGAAGCTCGGCGTGCGCGAGGTATACACCGTTGAGGAGCTGAACGCGCTGCGCGAGCTCTTCTCGCTTGGCGAAGGGGAGCAGCTCTGCCTGAGCGGAGAGGATGCGCCGCTGACTGCGGTCAGCGAGGAGGGCGTCCGCCGCCAGCTTACGAAATAAGCGATACGGCGCGGATGCCAGGCGGCGTTCGCGCCGTCTGCGTTTGTGCGCCCGCGCGCGGTTTTGGCCGGCACAGGGCGACATTGTGAGCGCGGTCGGTTGCGGCGGCCGCCCAAACATGCTATCATCAGGATGCGCGCTCCCTTCGGGGGCGGGCGCAAAGGAGGAGACGACATTGCTTCAAAGATGCGCGGCAGCCCTGCTGACGGTGCTGCTCCTGGGGTCGGCGGCCTGTGCCCTGGCGGACAGCGAGGGCGTGATTGTGCAGTCCTCGTGCAGCATTGTGCAGTCCGGCGAGTACTACATGGTCTATTGCTTCGCGCAGGTGCACAACAATTCTTCGGACATCATCTGCCTGGAGGCGGGCAGCTTCGACCTGCACGGCGGCGAGCAGATCCTTGCGACCTGCGAGGTCAGCAGCCTCTGGCCGTACTTCCTCAACCCGGGCGAGGACGGCTACCTGTTTGACATCGTCCCCTTTGAGCCGGACGAGACCGGCAACCCGGTCGTTCCCGCGGTCACGGGCATCGACTACAATATCCGCTATCTGACGGTCAACCCGGAATACGGCAGCTTCGACCTCTCCGCCGTCTCGCAGATCGCGCAGGATGATTCGGGCGCGCTGACGGTCATCTGCGAGCTGACCAACATGAGCGACGTCGACGCGTATGACCCGACCGTCGCCTTCGGCCTGTACACCGGTGAGGGCTCCATGATCTACGCGGACGGCATGACGTTGCGGGACGTCGGCATTCCCGCGGGCGGGACGGTGCTCGTGCGCTTTGCGATTGACAGCGTGTTCGTTTCCCAGTGGCAGAGCTATGGCGTCGTGCCGGCGGAGGCGCGGGTGAGCGCCTCGTTCCGCGCGGACGACGATTGACGCAGGGTGGGCCGCGCAGCGGCCTGCATGAAGGAAGGGGAGAGACAGCATGGAAAAGAAAACGATTCGTTCCGGCGCGCCGTTTGTCTGCGCCGGCGCGGGCGTGCTGCTCGTCGCGCTGACGCTGGGCATCGGCACGGTCGCGCAGTACATCATCGCGGCGGCGGTCGGCGCGGCGGCGTTTGCGGTCGGCAGGAAGGCCTTCCCCGACCGCGTGGTCGAGGTCGAGCGCGCGCCGCAGTCGGGCAACGCCGAGGTCGACGCGCTCATCGCGGAGGCGCGCGGGCAGCTGGACGCGATCGCCGCGGCCAATGACGCGATCGCTGAGCCGGAGCTCTCCGCGCAGATCGACGACATCGAGGCGACGTGCCGCCGGATTCTTGCGCTGCTGGAGGAGCAGCCGAACATGCTCTCCTCGCTGCGCACGTTCCTGCGCTACTACCTGCCCGCCACGCTCAAGCTGCTCGACGCGCGCGCCCGGCTGGAAAACGAGGTGCAGCAGGGGCAGAATGCGCAGATTGCCGCGCGCATCCGCGAGGCGATGGCCGCCGTGCAGACAGCCTTCCACAAGCAGCTGGACGCCTTGAGCGAATACCGCTTCATCAACCTGGAGAGCGAGATGGACGTGCTCGCCGACATGCTCAAAAGCGACGGCTTGACCGACGAGGCGCCGGCCGCGCCGCAGGAGGCACAGAAGGAGGAGGACCCGTTCGCCGGGCTCTTCACGCAGGGGGAAAAATAAATGGGCGAATTCTCGCAGTTTGCGCTGGTGCCCGAGCAGGGGGCCGTGCCGCAGATGGAGCAGCTGGACGCGCAGATGCAGGCGCGCATCCGCGACATGGCGGCGCGGCTTGACGTGTGCGACAGCGCCGCCGTGATGGGCTTTGGCGCGAAGGCACAGAAGGAGATGAACGCCTTCACGAGCATCGCGCTCTCGCAGATGCTGCGCGAGGACGTCAAGCCCCTGAGCGGCGTCATGCAGACGCTGGCGGAGCAGATCCGCGCCTGCTCGTTCACCGCTCAGGCGAAGGGACTGCTGCGCAGGGTGTTCGGCGGGGCCGCACCGCTTGCCGAGGTTCGCGCGGCCTACGAAAAGGCGGAGCCGCGCATCAACGCCTGTGCGGACGAGATGACCGACAGGCGGGTCGCGCTCATGCGCGACAGCGCGCTGCTGGATCGGCTCTACGAGCGCAACGAGGGGCTCTACCGCGAGCTCTGCTCGCTGATCGTCGTGGGCGAGGAGGCAATCCGCCAGGCGAAGGCGCGCGGCGAGAGCGCGGAGGCCGTCGCCCGGCTGGAGCGCCGGGTGCAGGATCTTCGCGTGACGCAGGTGGCCTCGACGCAGCTCGCCGCGCAGATCCGGATGGTGCAGGAAAGCGACAGGCTGACCTGCGAGAAGCTGCAAAGCGCGCTGGAGGTCACGATCCCGCTCTGGAAGAGCCAGATGGCCGCGGCGCTGGGGCTCGCCCGGGCGACGGATTCCATGGCGATGCAGCGGCGCGCGAGCGAGGAAGCCGCGCGCGGCATCCGCAGCGGCACGCGCGAGCTGAACGCGCAGAAGGATGAGCTCGTGCGCGAGGCGAGCAAGGGCGATTCGCAGCGCGCGCAGGAGACCGCCGACGCGCTGCTTGAGGAGCTTGAACAGATTGAGCAGTCGCTCAGGGCGCAGGAGCAGGCGAGACAGGGCAAGGCCTGAACGCGCCAAGGAGACATGACGACATGAAGCCGGGCCGGAAAGCCGGTTCGGGAGGCAAAGGAGTGGAAGAATATGGCCTCAGCAGCCGTACAGCAGACGCCGCGCAAGGCGCCCAAAACGCCGCAGAGCGGCGGCCGGCAGAAGCAGGAAAGCCCGAAGGAGAAGCTCTACCGTCTGCCGCGGGCGGCGGGCATCGCAATCATGGCGGCGCTGCTGGTGTTGTCGCTGTTTGTGGGCAACCTTCGCGCGTTGCAAAACGCGACGCCCACGGCGTTCCTGCGTCAGGGCGACGTCAAATCGATCGTCGAGGACAGGATCGACGCGGCGCAGAACGCGCAGACCGTCGCGCAGCGGGCGGGCCTCGACGCGGCGCTGTTTGACGCGGTCGACAACGCCGTCGACGCCATGGAGAGCGCGAAGACCGCGCGCGAGATCAGCCGCGCCGACCAGGCCCTGAGCGCCGCCGTCAGCGAGATGATCGACCGGGCGGGCGACGCGCTCAGCGGGGAGAACCTCACGATGCTCACCCGCGCGGCGGACAGCTTCGCCGAGCAGGGCAGCTTCCTGCGCCAGGAGGCCCGGGCCTACAACAAGGAGGCCGAGAAGGCCGACAAGCTCTACGACAGGCTGCCCACGAAATTCCTGCTCGCCGAGCCGGACATGTACGAGGGCATCTGACGCGGCATGGAGCGCAGCATCTTTTTCGGGCTGAGCCCGGCCAACCTCAAAATCGCCTATGAGGCCGCGAAGGATTCGCCCGAGGCGCTCGCCGCGCTGGCGATCCTCGCGCTGGCCGTCATCCTGCTGCTGGCCTTTGCCGGGGCGATGGCGGCGCATCACGTCGGCGGCTTCGCCTCCCGTGTTCAGGAGGAGGAGGAGCGCCGCGCGAAGGAAGAAGAGGCAGAGGAACAGGACAAGGCCCCCGAAAGCGGGGGCGGGGAGGACATACCATGAAAAAAGCGGTTTCCCTGTTGCTTGCGCTGCTGCTGGCGGCGGTGCTGGGCATCACGGCGGCGGCTGCCGTGCCGGACAAGCCGGAGACGTTCGCCTATGCGTATGACTTTGATGGCTCCGTGCTCTCTGACAGCGACATCAGCGATATTACCGCCTATGGCCAGGCGCTCGAGGACGCGACGGGCATTCAGGTCGTCGCGGTGGTCGTCGATTTTCTCGACGGCATGGACGCGGCGGACTACGCGACCGACCTCATCAACACCTGGGGCATCGGCGACGCGGACGAGGACAACGGCGCGGTCATCCTGCTCTCGCGCGGCGACCGCGAGATCCGGATCGGCACGGGCACGGGCATCGATCGCGTGCTCACCGGCAGCAAATGCGGCGAGCTGATCGACGAGAACATCGACGCCTTCGCGGACAACCGGTTTGCGGACGGCATGCGCGGGCTCTACGAGGACGTGTGCACCTACCTGGCCCGGCAGAACGGCAAAACGCTCTCCCTCTCGGGAAGCACTGCTGCGCAGACGGGCGCGCAGAGCAGCGCCCAGACCTCCCGCAGCGAGAGCAAAAAAGGGGGAAGCAGCATGTTTGATGTCATCCTGACGCTGATCTTTGCCTATATCGTGATCAGCGTGCTCGTCAACGCCTTCTCCAAGGGCGGGGGTGGATGCCTGAGCTGGTTCTTCCTGGGCTGGCTCTTCGGCAGGCGCAACAACAACCGCAAGCCCCCGCGTCCGCCGATGGGCGGCGGCCCGGCCGGCCCGCGAACCCCGCCCCGCGCTCCGCGCCCGCCGATGGGCGGCGGCCCGGTCGGCCCGCGCACCCCGCCCCGCGCTCCACGCCCGCCGATGGGCGGCGGCTTTGGCGGCGGCAGCTCCCGCGGCTTTGGCGGCGGCGGCAGCTTCGGCGGCGGTGCCCGCGGCGGCGGCAGCTTTGGCGGCGGCGGCTCCCGCGGCGGCGGCGGCGGACGCTCGTTCTGAGCAGCATGGATGTGCAAGGAGGCGGTTTTCCCCCGGGAAGGGGGAGAGCCCCCTTTTGCGGAAAGTTTGGGCGGCTGGACAGGGAGCCAGCCGCTTTTTTCCTCTTTGGGCAGCCGGCTTGCGCGCCGGCGCGCTTTGGAGTATAATGATTGAGAATTTTTTTGTCCGGGCCGGATGAAAACGCCCGGGTCATTCGTCAGTTTAACAGAGGCAGGAAGTGAAACAGTTGGAAGCGGGCCAGCAGGCAGCGAATTACAACGAGCAGTTTGAACGGCTCTATGAGCAGTACGCCGATGACGTGCTGCGCATGGCGTATTTTTACCTGGCTGATCGCCATAAGGCCGAGGATGTCTGCCAGGATGTGTTTGTGAAGCTCTACACGCATGGCGCGACGATCGAGCCGGGCAAGGAGAAGGCATGGCTTCTGCGCGTGACGGTCAACTGCTGCCGCGACCTCTGGCGCGGCGCCTGGCTCAAGCGCGTCATTCTGGGCGCGCCGACGCTGGAGATCATCCCCGCGCAGGACGAGACCATCGAGCAGCGGGAGGAAAAGGCGGAGCTGATGCGCGCCGTGCAGAAGCTGCCGCCCGCGTTCCGCGAGACGGTGCTGCTGCACTACTATCAGGGGCTGGGCATCGCGGAGATCGCGCAGCTGCTCAAGCTGCCGGAGGGAACGATTTCCAGCCGCCTCTCCAGGGCGAGGAAGAAGCTTGAGGTTCTGTTGAAGGAGGAAGCAACCGGTGAATGAGATGAAGACGCTGGATCGTCTGGGGCCGATCGCGGATGAAATGCTCGCCGGTCTGCATGCAGGCGAGGACATGAAGCGCCGCGTCCGCGTGGCCGCCGCGCAGGGACGCCCGGGAAGCGGCGCGACCCGCCGGGCGTTTGTGCCGGCCGTCTGCTGCGCCGCGCTGGCGCTCGTGTGCGTCGGCGTTGCCGGATCGCGCCGGATCGCGCCGGATGTGACGCTCGCGGCCGCCGGGCAGGGTACCGTTCAGATCGAGGCGATCGCGGCGGGCGCGGGGGACGCGCTGCCGGGCGTGAGCGTCGCGGATCTGGGCGAGGGGGCGAGCGTTCGCGCGGCCGCGCCCAGGCAGGACTCACTCTTTGAAACAGCGGCGGGGGATATCCCAATGGTCTCCGTGGGCGGAGCGGTGTACAGACTGCTCACCACGCCGCAGGACATGGGCGATTCCCTGCGCGGCGAGCAGCTGGGCACGATCGCGACGTTCACGCAGGAGCCGTCCCTTGCCACCGAGCAGCAGCTTGAGGCGGGCGTCTCCAACGTCGCGCCCGAGGGCGCCGCGGTCTACGCCGTGGCGGGCATGAGCAGCAGCACGGCCGTTGCCTGCGAGGTGGACGGCAGGCTGCGCCTCTTTCAGCGCGTGAGCCATGCGGGCCGGGGCCCGGGCGGCTTGTCGCTGGAGGATACGTTCTCCGTGCGCGGGCAGGTCAAAACGCTGGAGCTCTCCGGCGTGGGCGAGTTGAGCGGGGACGCGGCCAACGAGGTCATCGCCGTGCTGCTCGACCATGCGACGCTGACGGCGGCGGACCAGACCGCCGGCAAGCAGACACTGACGGCGACGCTGGACAACGGGCTGCGGCTGCAGCTCGGCGTCTCCGGGGATACGCTCTGCGGCTGCGGCGGATGGAGCTGCCCCGAGTTCTTTGAGGCGTTTGAGGCGGCGCTGTAAAGGTTTGGCCTGAATGGCATGTGTATGAAGCGCAGAAGGGAGTCCCGGGAATTTGTTTTCCCGGGCTCCCTTCTTTGCGCTGTGACGCATCTGTTCATGTTTCGATGGGCAGCGGCTTGTAGACCATGTCGTGCTCGATGTTCGCCCAGATGTCCATCGCGGCCGTGCGCAGCTGCACCTCAACGGGTACCATCATCGCGACGCCCTGCACGCTGACGGGCAGGCTCAGCAGCAGATGCAGGCTCTGATAACCGCTGCGCTTGGGCTCGGCGATATAGTCCTTCTCATCGAGCAGCTGGGCGACGGGCGAGGCGCAGAGGATGTCCGCGAAGCGATAGACCTCCTTCTCGTCCGCGAGGACGACGCGCAGCCCGGCGATGTCGTGCAGCGCGGCGCGGGCGGCGCTCTCGCTGACGGGCAGGCCCTTCTTGAGCAGCTTGCCGCGGATGGAGGCGGGGGACTTGAGCCGGTAGGTCATCGCGCGGATGTCCTCGCCGGTCTCCCGGATGAGACGCCCGCGGGCGGCGCAGATCAGAAAGAGCGCCGTCTCGACGGCGGCCTCGTAGGGCTTGTAAAAGGCGCGGGAGAAAACCGTATCCGCCGCGTTCCGCTTCGGCGTCCTTGTCTTTTGTGCGGGAAGGGTGCTTTGCAAATCGGTTCACCTCAAATTCGTCAGAATGGATTTCTGCCTGCATGATAGCAGAAGGCTTTGACAGAGATGCGTCCAGAGTCGGACCAAAATGTGAGAAAAGCATTTCGCTTCCTCATCGTATGCGCGCCGGCGCGCGGATATGAGGGCAAAAGCGAAGGTTCCCGCGAGGTTTTGCTGTACAGGAGGCGCGGAATTCAGTATAATATAAAGAAGACCTCAACAGGAAAGGAAACGCTATGAACAGGAATTTTTTGAGCGATGCGCTGCGGTCGGCGCTGGGAAAGCGATGCCCCGCCTGGGCGCGCGCGCTGCTGGCTGTCGCGGCGACGCTCGTCTTTTCGGTCTTTGTGTTCTCCGCGCGCTACGCGATGATGGATGAATACGCCGACTTCCGCTATGCGCAGATCCACACCGTCACGGTCGCGGTGTTCACGGCGATCTTCGCCGTCTCCGTCGCCGTGCAGATGAAGGCCGCGCGGCGGCTGCCGCTGTCCATGCTGCTGCTGCTGTGCGGAATCACGGGCGCCGTGCTGCTGGCGAAGATCTCGCTGCTCGATTACGTCAGCGACGATTACGACATCTTCCTGAGCAACTGGATTTACAGCTACACGGGCATGGGGTTGCGCGAGGGCCTGGGCACGTATATCGAGAGTGACTACACGCCGCCCTATCTGTACCTGCTGCTGCTGATCTCGCGCCTGCCCGACTATCCCTGGCTCTACCTGATCAAGGCGGCGTCGATCCTTTGCGAGATTCTGCTGGGCTACGCGGTTATGCGCCTGGCCGCGCTGCGCCTGCGGGGCGACGCGGCGCCGCTGCTGCTGTTCCATATCGCGCAGATTCTGCCGACGGTCGTCTTCAACGGCGCCTACTGGGGCCAATGCGACGTGTTCTATACGTCGCTTTGCCTGCTGGGGCTCTGGCTCGCGCTGCAGGATCGCCCCGTGCGCAGCATGCTGTGCTTCGGCGTCGCGCTCTCCTTCAAGCTGCAGGCGGTGTTCTTCTTCCCGGCGCTGCTGCCGCTGTGGCTGCGCAGGAAGGTCAAGCTGCGCCATCTGCTGATGATCCCCGTGGGCTATATGGCGATGATGCTCCCCGCGCTGTGGGGCGGCAAATCGCTGCATCATGTGCTGACCGTCTACCTGCAGCAGGCGGGCGCGTACAGCTTCATGACGATCAACGCGCCGAACCTCTACCAGATGCTGCCTTCCTCGATCGACAGGGACGTGCTCTTCTCGATGTTTGGGAGCATGGCGATGTGCCTGGCATTTGCCGCGCTGGCTGCAGCCTGCCTGGCCGTATGCCTGAAGCGGGAGGCGCTCTCGGGGGAGAGCACGGTGCTCTTTGCGCTGCTCGTGCTCTCGCTGGTGCCCTACTGCCTGCCCAAGATGCACGAGCGCTACACGTTCGGCGCGGACGTGCTCTCGCTGGTGGCGGCCGCCTATGATCCCAAGCGGGTCGCGCTGCCGCTGCTCTTCGGGCTGGCGTCCTACATCAGCTACACGGCGGGCCTGCCGGGCGACGTCGTGACGGACATGCGCTTTGCGACGCTGGCGCAGACGGCCGGCATCGTGCTGACAGCGGCCGCGCTGTGGCGGACGCTCAATGCGCCGCAGGCAGCGCGCTGCGCGACGGAGGTGAAGGCATGATGAACAGGGAAAAGCTCAGGGGGCTGGATCCGCTCCGCCTCGTCATGTCGGCGGAGCTGAGCGGCGCGCAGGCCGCGGGGCTCTGCGCGCTGCTGTGCGCCGCGTTCTTCGCGGCGGCGCTGCGCTTTTGCACGGGCATGGAAGGCGCGGCCGTCATTGCGGCGGTCGGCACGCTCTGCCTGGCGATGCTGATGCTGGGGACCTGCGGCGCGATCCGCCGCTGCGACCGCTCCGTGCTCGTGCTGCTGTGCGCCGCGCTGGCCGCGATGCTGGCCATCGGCGCGCATTTGGCGATGCTGCCCGTCAAGCCGGGGCGGTATACGAAGGTGCTCGAGCCGCTGCTGGAGGAAATGTTTAACTACGAGCTGCCCACGGCGATGGCCTGGGAGGATGACGGCTGGTCGGGCGGCTATCTGATCGTCTGTGCGCTGCTCTCCCGGCTGGAGAATTTCTCCGCGCTCTACGCGGTCAAGCTGATCGACCTCGTGTTTCTGAGCGCGGCGGCCTGCGCGGCGCTGCGCCTGGCGCAGCAGGCGGGGGCCGGCCCCATCCGCGCGCTGGGGGCGATGGCGCTGTGCATGCTCGCGCCGACGATGCTCTTCAACGCGGGCTGCTGGGCGCAGTGCGACGCGGTCTTCGCGGCGATGACGCTGTGGGGATTGGCGCTTGTGCTGGATGAGCATCCACTGGCGGGCTGTCTGCTGCTGGGCGCGGCGCTGGCGACGAAGCTGCAGAGCGCGTTCGTCTTCCCGATTCTGCTCGTGCTGTTTATGGAGCGGCGTGTGTCGCTGCGCCATCTGCTGGCGATTCTGCTGGCGTTTGTCGCGCTGCAGGCGGCGATCCTCGTGGATGGCCTCGGCTTTGCCTCGCTCTTCGGGCGCTACGCGCAGCAGCTGGACAACGCTGCGCAGACCATCGGCCTGACGGACAACGCGCCGGGCGTCTTCGGCATGATGCGGATCGCCTCCGTGCGCGAGTTCGGCGGCATGGGCCTGTATCTGGGCATCGCCTCGGCGCTGCTCGTCGTCGCGGCGATGCTGCGCGCCCGCGCACCGCTTTCCAACCGGACGCTGCTGCTGGGCGCGTGGCTGCTGGCGGCGGGGCTTCCGCTGATCCTGCCGCAGATGAACGTCCGCTGCCTGTATCTGGCCTGCCTGCTGGGCTTCGCGCTGGCGCGCAGTGCGCGCCAGCTCGCGGCGGCGGCTGTGCTGGAGGGCGTCTCGCTGTGCGGCTACATGACCGCGATCTTCGGGTATGAATCCCTGCCGCTCTTCGCGCTGAGCCTGCTGGCCATCGCCGCGGCGGTGGTGCTGGCCATGGAGCTGCTCGCGGCGCTCAAGAACCCTGAGACGGATGGCGGCAAAGCCGATGGTGGGGTGTGCGCATGAGGGCGCGGCTGGATGCGCTGGACGCGCGGCTAAGGGAGGCTCTGACCGCGCCCGCTCCCGGGGCGATGCGCGCCGGGCTCGCAGCGCTGACGGCGCTGGCGTTCTTCCTGCTGCTGCTGACGCGCCCGTTGGCGCAGCTGGCGGATGTCTCTTTGGCGGTGCGCGCGGCGGGCGTCCTCGTGCTGACGCTGCCGCTTGCGCTGATGCTCGCCCTTGCGATGCGCGCGGAGCGCGAAAACGGGGGGAGCCCGCTGTCCGCGCTGCTGCTGTGCGCGCTCTGCGCGGCGGCGATGCTTGCGCGGGTCAGCTTCATCGACCGCTCCACCGGGGATTACGACTTCTACCTGGCCTCGTGGCTTGAAAAGCTGGCGGCGGGCTCGTTTGCCGAGGGCATGTGCGCCGACGTCGGCGAATACAACGTGCTCTACCAGTATATTCTCTTTCTGATCACGCGCCTGCCCGTGCCCGCGCTCTACGCGGTCAAGGCCGTCTCCTTCGCGGGGGACGCACTGCTGGCGTTTGGCGCGGCGCGGCTGGCCGGGCGCGGGGGAAGGGCGAACATGGCCGCGTTCGGCGCGGTGCTGCTGCTGCCGACGGTCGTCCTGAACGGCGGCATGTTCGCCCAGTGCGACAGCCTGTATGCGGCCTGCGCGGTCTGGGGGCTTGCGCTGGCGCTCGAGGGAAGGCCGGCGCGCTCGGCAGTCTGCTTCGCGCTCTCGCTCGCCTTCAAGCTGCAGGCGGTGTTCCTGCTGCCGATCGTCGCCGTGCTCTGGGCGGACAGAAAGCTGCGCCTGGGCGACGCGTTGGTTTTCCTCGGCACGCTGTTGGCCGTGATGCTCCCGGCGCTGCTGGGCGGGAAGAGCCTCATGCGGATCGTCGGTATCTACGCCGGGCAGACGGGCCTGTACACCGGACTGACCTACAACGCGCCGAGCCTCTTCGGGCTCCTGGAGACGGCGGGGCTGGACGTCTACGCCTACGGCAGCTTCGGCATGGGGCTGGCGTTCGGCGCGGCGGCGCTGCTGACGGCGGCCGGCATCCGCCGCGCGGGCAGGCTCTGCGACGACGGCTATGTGCACCTGGCGGTGCTGATGACGCTTGTGATCGTGTTTCTGCTGCCCAGGATGCACGAGCGCTACTTCTATCTCGCGGTCGTGCTCAGCGCCGTGCTGGCTTGCCGCCTGCCGGCGCTGCTGCCCGCCGCCGTGCTGATGGAGCTTGCGTCGCTCTCGTGCTGCCTTGCGATGCATATCCCGCTGTATGCGGCGTCGCTCATGGTATTGACCGCGGGCGTCCTGGCGGAAATCTCCTTCATGCAGGCGGGAAAGGGGCTTTCAAAAGCGGGCGAAACGTGATATAATCATAGCGGAAATCGGGGGACCGGCATCGCCGCGTGCGGAAACTGGCGCGGCCGGAGGAAGGATTGACATGCTCCACCTGCACGACTGCTGCGGGTGAGAATCGCCGGACGGAGGATACCGATGAACAGAGAAGACATGCTCACGTTTCTCAAGAACGAGGCCAAGGGCATCGCGGTGATGTTCGGGCCGAACTGCGAAACCCTGGTGCACGACATGACGCGGCCGGGGCACCCAATTCTGGTGATTTACAACGGCTCCGTCACGGGGCGCGAGATCGGCTCGACGGCCGATATCTTCGGCGATATCGGCGACTATGACGAGACCGTCTACCAGAACAAGGATTACACCAACCAGCTGGTGCTCTCCCGCGACGGGCGCACGCTCAAGAGCACGACCTTCAATGTCGTGGGCGAGGATTTTCACTTTGCGCTGGGCATCAACATGGACATCACCAACATGGTGCGCGCCAATCAGCTCCTGAGCGAGATGACCGCCACCAGCGGCGACCTGCAGCAGACGCTCATGCAGGACGCCCGCAGCCAGCTCGAGGAGCTGCTGCGCGAATGCATCAGCGCCGTGGGCAAGGAGCCTGCCGCGATGAAGAAGACGGACAGGATGCGTGTCATCCGGATGCTCTACAAGCGCCGTGCATTCACCTACCAGAAGTCGGTCGCGATTGTGGCCGAGCAGCTCTGCGTCTCTCGCTATACGGTCTACAAGTATATGCATGAGCTGGAGGAGGCCGAGGCCGCCGGCAGCGTCGTGCAGGACTGATCCCGGGCTGCCGCTGCGCACAGGCCGTACACAGCGCCCCTTTCCCGATTTGCGGGGAGGGGCGCTGTTTGTCATCCGGCATGCAGCGGCAGGCGCTTCCCGCTGCTTGCGGGCGCGCGGAGGATGGCGGAAGCGCCGTAAAGTTCTGGCAAAAAAGCGCGAGACTTGACAGAAGAGCGCGAATCGTCTACAATAATCCAAAGTGGATCATTGTGCATCCTGGCATTGTTTCGCGGTGATTCCGCCGGAGAAGGGAGGAAGGGGCCGTCAGCGGCCCTGAACGCAAAGAATGGACAATCGGGGATACATCACCCGCCTTGCGGCGATGCTTGTGATGGCCGTCTTTCTGCTCGCCTGCGCCTGCGCAGCATCCGCGGAGACCGACCCCATCCGCGTGTCGTCGCTCAGCGAGCCGCAGTCTGTGATTTCCGAGCAGGACGTCAACATCACGATCAAGATTTACAACAGCAGCCAGACCGACATGGAGGGCGAAATCCGCCTGTACAAGCCGGATCTGTATCTGGAGCAGGTCTACAACGGCCTCAAGGCGGAGAACAGCGTGACCTATACGGGCGTCTGGCATATCACCGCCGATCAGATTGAAAAGGGCCGGATCAACTACTACATCAAGTACAACGTGGAGACGGACGACGGCCCCACCGAGGTGACGCACACCATCCCTGTGACCATCCAGACGGAGGAGGCCGCCCCGCAGTTGACCGCGACCTACAGCGTCTCGCCGGCTTCGGCGCGAGAGGGGCAGAGCGTCACCTTCTCCTACACGCTGGCCAACACCGGCAACATCGAGCTGCGCAACATTGAGATCGCCAACGAGGGCGTCACGAGCGAAAAGGTGACGGTCGCCTCGCTCTCCGTGGGCGAGAAGATCACGCAGGAATCGACCATCACCATGGGCAGCAAGGAGCTGGTCAGCAAGCCGACCGTCACCTACCAGGCGGCGGGCTCCAGCAAGTCGCTGACGATCTCGGACATGGCCCGCAAGACGATCACGGTCGCCGAGGACGGGCTGGAGGTCACGCTCAGCGCGAAGACGAAGGAAAACATCTATCCCGGTGAGAGCGTGGAGATGACGCTCTCCCTCAAGAACAGCGGCAATACCGCGTATTCCGGCCTGAGCGCGTCGCTCAGCGACGGCACGGCGCTGATTTCCGGCGTGGATCTCGCGCCCGGCGCCTCCTATGAGCATGCGTTTGAGCAGGCGGTCGCCGCCTCCGGCGCGCTGAGCGCGATTGTGACGGGCAGCGACTCGACCGGCGAGGCCGTGACGGTCGAGTCTGAGGCGGTTGAGCTGACGACGCAGGACGCCTCCAAGGCCCTCGTGCTGAACATTCAGGCGCAGGCCCAGACGACGACCATCTATTCCGAGCCGGCGGTCATCCGCTTCGGCGTCGTCGTGGAGAACGTCGGCCAGACCGACGCCACGACGCTCACGATCCGTCAGGCGGGCACGACCGTGGCGACGATCCCCTCGCTGCCCTCCGGCGAAAGCCGCACGGTCGTCTTCGACGTGCAGACGAGCATTGCCGGCCAGTTCCAGTTCACCGTGACCGGCAAGGACGCGGCGGGCAACGACAGAACCTACGAATCCAACATCATTCAGGTGACCTACATTGCGCCGACGCCCGCGCCGACGGCGACGCCCAGGCCCACCGCCGTCCCGCCGACGCCTTCCCCTGTGCCGACGGCGACGCCCAAGCCGACGCTGGGGCAGATCATCTCCGGGAGCATCAGCCCCGTCGTCCTCTATACGATCGCGGGCGTGCTCGCGGCCGTGCTGATCGCGCTGCTCGCGGGCAGCGCCGTGAGCAAGGCGAAGCGCGCGAAGCGGGAGCAGAACGCCATTGATTCCATCGAGCTGACACCGGATGTGCGCAACCATCGCGGTCTGCGCCGCCGCGGTAAGCACGAGGAGAAGAAGGCGGCCGGGAAGAAGTCTGAGGCCGCGGAGAGCGAGACGATCGTGCCGACCCCCGAGCTGACGGAGGAGGATACCCGGCCCGCTCCCGCCGCAGAGAGGAAGCCGGAGATGGAGGAGGGACGCCGCCGCCGCGCGGCGGTCGACGTGCCCGTGACGACGGACCGCACGCTGCGCGTCGCGCCGGTCGACCAGAGGCCGGAGTTCCCGCAGAGCAAGGCGGACGATTCCCGCACGCGCATCTTCGGCAAGCTGACGGAGGACATGCCGCAGGAGAAGGGCGCTCAGGAAAAGCCTGCGCAGGAGAAGCCGGAAGCGGCCCCCGCGCCGAAGGCGGAGAAGCCCGCGGCGGAGGAGAAGAGCTCGCTCAGGGACTTTACCGCCAAGGCGGAGGAGCAGCCGGAGAAGCGCGCGGGCAGCGAGACGATCCGCCTCAGCCGTGAGGAGCTCGACGCGCTGCGCCAGAAGCAGGCGGACGCCGCGTCGGAGGCCAAGGGCCGCAAGCGCAGCGAGATCAGGCCGATGAAGAAAAAGAAGAAGGGCCTCTTTGGCCGGCATAAGGACGACGACATGCTCGACGGCGAGGACGACTTCGTCGACATGGACGACGAGTTCGACGATTCGGACGACGACTTTATCGAGTGATAGGGAGGGCGGCTCAAAGGAGCCGCCCTCAGCCTGTCTTGCGGGCCGCAGGGCGCGACACGGACGGAAACGGATAGAAACGAGGGACGCAGGCGGCCGTCTGCGCGGACTTCGGCTTGAAGCGCGGCAATCCGCATGCTATAATAGCCGGCGAGGAGGAACGCAGGTGTTTGAGGGCTTTTCGCAGGAGGCGGTCGACTTTCTGACCGACATCCGCTTCAACAACAACCAGACCTTTTACGAACAGAACCGCGGGCGCTATGAGCAATATGTGAAGGAGCCGCTGCGCGCGCTTTGCGACGAGATGACGCCGGTCGTGCAGATGATTGACCCGCGGCTGGATGTGAGGCCGGGGCGGACGATGAGCCGCATCCGCCGGGACACGCGCTTTACCAAGGACAAATCCCCGTTCCGGGATCACGTCTGGCTCGGCTGGCGCTACCCGGGCGAGCGCAGGAGCGAGGGCTTTGGCCTGTACTGGGGCTTCGGGCCGGACTGGCTCGGCTGGGGCTGCGGCTGCTACGCGACGGACAAGCCGCTGATGGACGCGCTGCGCCTGCAGATCCGTAAGGCGCCGGACGAGGTGCGCGCGGCGCTTGATCATCCCGACCTGCGGGGACGGTTTGAAATGTACGGCGAGGCATATAAGAAGATCAGCGTGCCCGGCGACGTGCCCAAGGATCTGCGCTCGCTCTACGTCAAAAAGGGCTTTGGCCTGGAGCACAGCGGCACGCCGGAGGACTGGAAGGCCCTCAAGACGCATGACATGGCGGATTTGCTCGCCCGCGATCTCGCCGCGATGGCGCCGCTTCAGCAGCTGATGCAGCGGATGCGCCGTCAGGCGGAGAGCGCGCAGGAGGCGATGGCGCGCGAGCTGGAGGCGCAGCGCCGCGAGAGCACGCAAGGCCGCGCACCGGCGCGGCTGACCGTGCGCAGCGCGGAGGAATTCGATTTTT
>SFFC01000149.1 GCA_004556985.1 Clostridiales bacterium
CGGCCGCGTGGCAGCCGCGAATGCGGTGGCCGGCAGGTAAAACCCGGAATGCTGCGTCCGGCGCTCAGGCGCCGGACGCGCTTTTAGCACCGGAAAAGAGACGGAGGAAAAGACAATGGCTTCCTATACGATCATCCGCCAGGAGGCGCCCGACTGGGCCGCCGTGCCCGCCGTGACGCTCAGCCATCAGCCCTGGCTGGCGCCCTGCGCGGTTGCGGCGAGGGCGCAGGCCTGCCACGACGGGGAGCGCCTGTTTGTGCGCTTGGAGGCGGAGGAGACGCCCATCCGCGCGACGCTGACGGAGCCGCTTGCGCAGGTTTGCAACGACAGCTGCCTCGAATTCTTCTTTGCGCCGGACCCGGCGGACGCGCGGTATTTCAACTTCGAATGGAATCCGCTGGGGACGCTGTATCTCGGCTTCGGCGCGGGAAGACCTACGCGCGTGCGCCAGATCGTGCGGGACGCGCAGGCGCTGTTTGCCCCGAAGCCGTTTGAGACGGAGCGGGGCTGGGGCATCGAATTCTCGATCCCGGCGTCGTTTGTGCGGCTGTATGTCCCGGGCTTTGCCATGGCCGGGGAGGCGGCGGGCAACTTCTATAAATGCGGCGACGAGACGCAGACGCCGCATTACCTCGCCTGGTCGCCGCTTGGCAGCGAGACGCCGGATTATCACCGCCGGGAGGACTTTGGCACGCTGATCTTCGGATGAGACGGGCAGGCGCCCGCCTCATTCCCGTACAGGGGCTTCGGAGGATACCATGAGCAAGTACAACATCAGTAAAACCTCCCGGTTTTTGGGCATATCCAGCGAGCTGCTGCGCCATTACGAGCGTCTGGGCCTGATCGAGCCGGAACGCAGCGAAAACGGTTACCGGTTCTTTGATTACCGGCAGATCGACAAGCTCCAGGGCATCCGGCGCTTCCGCAACATGGGCTTCTCCCTGGCGGAAATCGACCGGCTGATTGACGCCGCGGAATATGACGAGGTCGACTCGCTGCTGGAAAAGGCGCTTGAGCGCAGCAGCCGGGACATCCTCTGGCTGACGGAGCTGGAGCGCGCCAACCGCGCGCTGGTCGAGGAGTGGCGGCAGCTGCCCCAGCACCTGAACCGCTGCGAGGAGGCGCTCAGCCCGGAGATCGTACGCGTGGACATCCGCCACAACAGCCAGGTGGATGAGGCCGTGATCTCCGACGAGCTGATGACCTGGCTGGAGCGCACACCCGTGGTCTTCATCTCCCCCGCCTTCCCGCGTGCGGGAATTCTCTCCGGCTCGGAGGACATCCGCTTCGGCTACGGCATCGAGGTGGCTGCGCGCAGTCGCCTGTCGCTCGCCTGTGTGAAGGGGGAGCAGCATCTCGCTTCCCGGCGCTGCATCACCACCGTCGTCTTCTCCCGGGGGCAGGAGCATATCAGCTGCCGCCACCTGCGCCACGTCGTGCAATACTGTCAGGCGCATCGCCTGACCATTGCCGGCGACGCCTGGGGCATCACCCTCGGCCCCTGCCACGATCATGGAATCATCTGCCGGCATCACCGCGTCTTTGTGCCCGTTGAGCCGGCGTGATGCCGGGTTTATATTTTGCATGTTTGTGAAGTGTCAAACTATTGACTTTACAAGCCTTGTAGGGTGTATCCTTGAGCCATGCTGCGGGACAATTCCCGAAGGAAAAGGAGGATACCCATGAAAAAGCTGCTCACCCTGGCCCTTTGCCTGATGCTGTGCATGCTCTGCATGACGACTGTCAGCGCAGACTACGCCGCAGGCACCTACACCGGCGTTGCGGCCGGCAACAACGGCGACATCACCGTTGACGTCACCTTCTCGGAGACCGCCATCACGGACATCGAGATCAAATCCCATTCCGAGACGGGCGGCATCTCCGATCCGGCGATCGCCCGAATCCCCGAGGCGATCCTCTCCAGCCAGTCTCTTGGCGTGGACACCATCAGCGGCTGCACCATGACCAGCAAGGGCATCATCGAGGCCGTTGCCGCCGCCGCTGCGCAGGCGGGCGCGGACGTGGATGCGCTGCGCGCCGTCGAGGTGCTCAAGGCCGAGGCCGGCGAGACCGTGGAAAAGACGGTTGACGTCGTCGTCGTGGGCGCGGGCGGCGCCGGCATGGCGGCTGCCGCTGCGGCGGCGGAAAACGGCGCGACCGTGCTCGTGCTGGAGAAGACGGCGGCTGCCGGCGGCAACACGCTCGCCTCCGGCCTGGCGATGAATGCCGCCGATCCGGAAATGCTCGGCACGATGGACACGCTCAACGGCCAGATCAATACCCTCGAGGCCGTGCTCTCCTACGACGAGGCGGAGTTCGGCGCCTTTGCCGACACCCTCACCGCGCTCAAGCAGCAGATTGCGGACTACCTCGCCGGCGACACCAGCAAGGCCTTTGACTCCGTCGAGTGGCACATCATCCAGACCTACCTCGGCGGCAAGCGCACGGACGTCAACGGCAACCTGATCGAGGGCAGCTATGACCTGATCAGCACCATGTGCCAAAACAGCCTGGACACCTACCATTGGCTGGGCGAAACCGTTGGCATCGCGCTGAGCGATTACATCACCTCTCCGGTTGGCTCCCTGTGGCTGCGCGGCCACAAATTTGAGACTAAGCAGGGTGTCTTCACCAGCGCGATCGACTATGTCACCGCGCATGGCGGCGAGTTCCTGTATGAGACCCGTGCTGAGCACCTGATCATCAATGATGATCGCGTATGCGGCGTCACCGCTTCTATGACCGACGGCACCCCGGTGATCGTCCATGCCAATGCGGTCATTCTGACCACTGGCGGCTTCGGCGCGAATGAGGAGATGGTTCGCGAATACAACACCTATTGGCCGGCGATTCCGGAGGGCATCAAGACGACCTGCGTCGCCAGCGCGACCGGCGACGGCATCGCCCTGGCGCTCGAAGCGGGCGCTGCGCTCGTGGATATGGGTCTGACCCAGCTGATGCCGACCGCCAGCGCGATCACCGGCCAGCTCGCCGACGTCCTGCTCGTTCCCTCCCAGTACTATATGTTCGTCAACCAGGAGGGCAACCGCTTCGTCAACGAGTATGCCGAGCGCGATATCCTGTCCTTTGCCGCGCTCAGCCAGACCGGCGGCATCTTCTATCACATCGCTGATCAGGATATGATCCCGCTCCTCCAGAACAAGGCTACCCAGGAGGCTGTTGACGCGCTGGTGGAAAAGGGCATTATCTACAAGGCGGACACCCTGGAGGCGCTTGCCGAGCAGATTGGCTGCCCCGCCGAGAACCTGATTGCCTCCGTCGAGAAGTACAATTCCTATGTGGACGCGGGCGTGGACCCCGACTTTGGCAAGGGCGTCTTCGGCACGAAGATCCAGACCGCGCCGTACTACGCCGTGATCGAGAAGCCGTCCGTGCATCACACGATGGGCGGCGTCAGGATCAACACGAATGCGGAAGCGCTCAGCGAGAGCGGCGACGTGATCCCGGGCCTGTATGCTGCGGGTGAGGTCACCGGCGGCATCCACGCGGGCAACCGCCTCGGCGGCAACGCCATCGCGGACTGCATGGTCTTTGGCCGCATCGCGGGCACGAACGCCGCAAAATAATCCCCCAAAAAAACGCACAACCCCCACAGCTGGCCGCTGCGGGGGTTTTCAGCTTTGCAGGGGATTACCCGGCGCAGCCCACGCGCATGACGATGCCCTGCGCGCAGTCGCCGAATTTCTCCCCAAAGAGATTCAGCCCGCCGACGTGGTCCGCGCCGGGCAGCAGCCGCTGCGATCGACGCGCCAAGTCTTGAGCAGGCCGAACTGGGAGGCGGTATCGCTCCACCAGGAGGGATTGAGCCGGCCGCGGCGGCCGCCGTAATCCCCGGGACTGACCCACGCGCCCAGCGGATGGCCGTTGACCGAGATGGAGATATCGCTCGGGTAGCTCTCCCGGTACATCGGCGCGTTGGAGCTGAGCTCCATCGAGAACTCGATCCATTCGACCTGCGCAGGATCGATCTCGCCCAGGGAGAAGCGATATTCGAGCTCGCCGGAATGGAACCAGAGCATCTGTGCCTTAAAGCGGTCGGGATGATAGAACGTGCGCGGGGAATTGCTCTCGCCGATCCAGGCGTGCTCGGAGACGATGCCGCATTCCGGCGTGATGCCCTCGGCGGCGCAGTAGCTGCCGATGGGCAGGCGCAGCGTCAGCGCGGCCATGCCGTCCTGGCTCTCGGGCGTCAGCACCATGCTGACGGACTCGACGCGCTGGGAGCAGAGCTTCATGGCGCCCCGGATGCCCGGCTGAATCTCCGAGGAGATGAGCCCAGCCTCCTCGAGCTGGCGCACGTTCAGCGCGGTGGTTGATACGGGCAGGGAGAGCGCCTCGGCGAGCTCGTTGACGTTCATGGAGCGAATATGCAGCAGCGAGATCATTCTCACGCGCATGGGGGAGGAGAGCGCCTTGGCGACGGGACAGAGGCGATCAAGCTCGTTGATGGACAGGCGGATATGCTTGCCTGCCTGCGGCTGAGGCTGGGACATGGGGGACACCTCCTTTGGCAAATGGGGGCGTTCAGGGAAGAAAAAACGAAACGCACAGAAGAGGAAAACCTTCTGTGGAGATCACATGCCAGAGCATCTGATACATTATAGGACAAAAACTTTCGGATTTCAAGAATGAAATTTGGGAGAAATGCAAAAAAATCCGAAAAAAAGAACCCTGTCTGTGTGCGCGAAACGGGGCGCTGGGTGTTGGATTTTCTGAAAAGCGGAAAAAAGCCCGGCGCTGGGCCGGGCGGGTTCTGCGGATGCCGGTGGGTCCCTCGTTTTCCGGGCCTCCGATCCCGGGAGAGAAGGAGGAGGTTTCTTCCCCCTACCGGGGGAAGAAACCGCTTTTGCCGATAAAAAAGCCCGGCGCGGGGCCGGGCGTGGGGAATGCAGGCTTACAGGCTGCCGCCGTATTCCTCGCGGACGAGGCGGTTAAAGGCATCGAGCGAGCGGACGACCTTCTGCGTATCCGTGCAGTAGGCCATGCGGAAATAGCCGGGCACGCCGAAGCTGTCGCTGGGGACGAGCACAAGGCCGTATTTCAGCGCCTTGCGGCTGAAGGCGGCGGCGTCCGCCTCCGGGGCCTTGGGGAACATGTAGAACGTGCCGCCTGGACGGACGATCTCAAACCCGAGCTTCGTCAGCGCGTCGTAGAGGATGTTCATGTTCGTCTCGTAGACGGAGAGGTCGGCCGTCAGGTCGCAGGTGTCGGCGACGGCGAGCTGAATGACCGAGGAGGGGCAGTTGTGGCCGATGCCGCGGGAGATCTGGCCGCACATCGTCGCGAGCAGCTTCGAGACGCCGCTCTCCGGGTTCACAGCGACGTAGCCGATGCGCTCGCCCGGCAGGGACAGGCTCTTGGAGAAGGAATAGCAGGAGATCGTTCGCGGATAGAAATGGGAGACGTAGGGCGCCTGTTTGCCGTCAAAGACGATCTCGCGGTAGGGCTCGTCGGAGATCAGCCAGATCTCGTGGCCGTATTCCTGCTCCTTGCGCGTGAGCAGGGCGGCGAGCTGGGTCAGGGTCTCGGCGGAATAGACCGCGCCGGAGGGATTGTTGGGCGTGTTGATGAGCACGGCCTGCACCTTTTCCCCGAGCATGGCCTCGAAGGCGTCGAAATTGATCTGGAAATCCGCCGTGTTCGCGGGAACGACGCGCAGCTTCGCGCCGGTCAGGTTGACATAGGGGTTGTACTCCGGGAAATACGGCGCGAAGGTCAGAATCTCGTCGCCGGGCTGCGTGACCAGGCGGAAAGCGTGCGCGAGCGCGCCGGCCGCGCCGGAGGTCATGAAGAGGTCGTCGGCGGTGTAGTGCATACCAAAGCGGCGGTTGAGCGAGGCGGCGAGCTTCTCCTTGACGGAGGGGATGCCCAGGCTGGGGCTGTAGCCATGCACCTCGATGGAGCTCTTCGTCTTCAGCAGCTCGATGACCTTGTCGTTGAAGGCCTGGGGCACGGGGACGGACGGGTTGCCGAGGCTGTAATCGAAGATATTCTCCTCGCCCAGCTCGCGGCTGACGTCGTTGGCGTATTCGTTGAGCTCGCGGATGACGGATTTTCCGCTGAGCATACCTTTGTAGGTTTCGGAAATCATGGGACATGCCTCCTTGTCAAGGGGGGTAGCGCGGCGCTGCGGGGAGCGGCGATTCAGGCGCAGAGCCTCAGAGCCTCGTCGATGGCCGCGAGCTCCTCCGCCGTGAGCGCGGGGAAGGAGAGCGCGGCGATGTTCTCCGTGATCTGCTCGGGACGGCTCGCGCCGATGAGCGCGGAGGTGACGATCCCGTCGCGCAGCACCCATTGCAGGGCGAGCTGCGCGAGCGTCTGCCCGCGCTGCGCGGCGATCGCGGAGAGCGCCTGCGTACACGCGCGCAGCTTGTCGTCGATCATCGCGGGCTTGAGGTAGCGCGGGTCGTGGCCGGCGCGGCTGTCGGCGGGGATGCCGTGCTGATATTTGCCCGTCAGCCTGCCGCCGGCGAGCGGCGCGAACGCGATCAGGCCGATGCCCTCCTCGCGGGCGACGTCGGTCAGCCCATCCTCGATCCAGCGGTCGAGCATGTTGTATCGCGGCTGGTGGATGAGCATCGGCGTGCCGAGGCGGCGCAGCGTGTCGATGGCGACGCGCGCCTGCCCGGCGCTGTAATTGGAGATGCCGACGTAGAGCGCCTTGCCGCTGCGCACGATCTGGTCGAGCGCGCCCATCGTCTCCTCGATCGGGGTGTTCGGATCGGGGCGGTGATGGTAGAAGATGTCGACATAGTCAAGGTTCATCCGCTTCAGACTCTGGTCGAGGCTGGAGATCAGGTATTTGCGGCTGCCCCAGTTGCCGTAGGGGCCGGGCCACATGTCGTAGCCCGCCTTGGTGGAGATGATCAGCTCGTCGCGGTGCGGTTTCCAGTCGCGCAGCATGTGGATGCCGAAATTCCGCTCTGCCTCGCCATAGGGCGGGCCGTAGTTGTTGGCGAGATCGAAATGCGTGATGCCGTTGTCAAACGCCGTGCGCAGGATGTCGCGCTGCACGCCGAAGGGCGTGATATCGCCGAAGTT
>SFFC01000034.1 GCA_004556985.1 Clostridiales bacterium
GTCGGCCGCTTCTGTGCGCGGTATTGGAAGCTGAAATGGGAAAACGAGATGATGGGCTGCGGCATAAGCGCTCTCCTTCACGGTTGGTCACAGCGGCACAGCGCCGCTTTCTCTCACCGGCTCCCGGCATCATGCCCAAAGCCCATGAAAAGCGAAAAAAGGGCAGGGAATCCCCTGCCCTGCGATGCCTTACTCCTTGTCCAAGGAGCCCTTGCCGGCGATGGTCTTGCTGTAGGCCGCGCACAGCAGCGCGCCGATGATCACAGCGGTCACGGAGTTGGCGACGGCGGCCATCGCGCCCTGCGCGATCACGAGCCAGGCGACGACGTTCGCCACGACGTTGATGATGGCGAAGGTGACGATCTCCTTCTTGCCGAAGGTGCCCTCGGAAAGCGGGATCTTCTTGCCCAGGAATCCGACGAACGCGCCCACGGCGGTAGAGGCGATGACCCAGCTCCACCACGGCGCGCCGCCCCAGGACAGATCGATCAGGGTATGGCCGATGAAGCCGATCAGCGCACCCGCAACCGGGCCGTACATCGTGGCGAGCATGCCGAGGATAGCATACTGGACGCTGATGTTGGTGTTCGGAATGCCGCTGGGAATCTGCACAAAGCGGCCCAGGACAAAGAACAGCGCCGCGCCGATGCCCACGGCGACGACATTCTTGATGGAATTGTTCTTCATAATGGTCTTCTCCTTTTGTTTGCTCTATTCTGAGCGGCATCTGCCGCACAAAACGCCTTTGTTCTCTGCGGGAGCGGCGCTCACACTCTGCCCGCCTTCTCGGGGATCAGCTCGATCACCCAGCTGATGCCCGTGCCCACGCCGTAGGCCCGCGAAAAGCTGCCCTGGTTGATCGCCACAGCCATGCAGTCGAGGCTGTTGGCGTACAGCAGCGGCTCACCAATATTGACGTCCGCGAAGCTGCGGGCGTAGACCATCACGGTCTGATAGAGCACGCGGTCATAGTGGCTGATGCGCACAGTCACGCGGTCCCCGTGATGAACGCCCAGGCCGATGAACAGCTCGCGCGGGATGTTCGTCCACAGCGAGCCAAAGCGCACGTCGAGCACGTCGATCGTGCCACTGACGCGCCCATCCTGCGCCTTGGGCTTCACAACCGGCAGGGAGACGAGGCTCTCCACGGGAATCTCCGGGCCAATCTCCTCAAAGGAGATACACCCGCTCGCCAGCCGCGCGCCGGTGTAGGCGTAGATGTCGCGGCCGTGGAAGGTGTAGCTCTCGCCCGAATCGGGCAGGCGGTTGACTGTCTCATCGATCTCCCTCGCCTGCGCTACGGCGCCATGCTGCATCAGATGCGTCATCGTGCCGTTGTCCGGCGAGATCAGCACCTGCCCGCCCGTCATGCGCACGGCGACGCTGCGCCGCGTCGAGCCGACGCCGGGATCGACGACGCTGACGAACACGCTGCCCGCCGGCCAGTAGCCGATCGTCTGAATCAGGCGGTTGCTGGCCTCCCAGATGTCGTAGGGCGGGATGTCATGCGTCAGATCGTAGATGCGCAGCTCGCTGCACACACTGACCGCCACGCCGACCATCGCGCTGACCGCGCCGTCCGCGTAGCCAAAGTCCGACTGAAGAATCAATGCGTTCATGCCTGCCCGCCTCCCTGCGGCCCAGACAGCCGCTCATGCTCAGGATACCCAGCAAAGTATAAGAGATTTCCCCCGTTCTGTCAAGAGGATGGCTCCGGTTCTGCCATTTCAGGTGGAGTACAAGCAAGAATCAGCCCTACTTTTCAAATCGGGCTGATTGCGATTCCTGCGCCGCCTTGCTGCGTTCCTCCCTGTGATCTGCGAAACGCCCAAAAAGGGACGGCGAAGCCTCAGCTCCGTCGCCCCTTCTATTCAGTGTTGGAAACCCACCCGCAAAGCTTCAGCCTCGGGCACAGAGCTGGAGGATTTACGGCATTTCGTCGGTGATGACGCCGTCAGCATGCCGGTTTGTTTTTCTATCGCGGAGTACTTCCTTTTTTAATGCTGCCTCAGCGGGCCTCGCGCCCGGTCAGGGACGCGGCAAAGCGCTCAATGCGGTCGATGCCCTTGTCGATGTTCTCCATCGAGGTGGCGTAGCTCATGCGGCAGTAGCCCTCTGTGCAGAAGGCCTTGCCCGGCACGACCGCCACATCCGCATGCTCCAGCAGCTGCGCGGCGAAGGTCATCGAATCGACGATTTCCACGTCGCCGTCGCGAAGCCCGAACATGCCGCTGACGTCCATCATCGCGTAGAACGCGCCCTTGGGCATCATGCATCGGATGCCGGGAATGGCGTTGAGCCGCTCCACGATATGCCTGCGGCGCGCGTCGTAGTCCTGGCGCATCTTCTCGATCTCCTCCGGCCCCTCCGGCGCGTTCAGCGCGCGGACGGAGGCATACTGCGCGATCGAGTTGCTGCCGCTGGCGATCTGGCTCTGCAGGCTGCCCATGGCCTTGGCAACCGCGAGCGGGGCGGCCGCATAGCCGATGCGCCAGCCTGTCATCGCGTAGGCCTTGGACATTCCGTTAATCGTGATGGTCTGGTCGTAAATCGCCTCACCCAGCGACGCGATGGAGACATGCTCCTCGCCGTCATAGATCAGCTTCTCGTAGATCTCGTCGGAGATGACGTAGAAGCCCTTCTCTACCGCCAGCGCGGCGATTTCCGTCAGCTGCGCGCGATTCCAGATGCAGCCGTTGGGGTTGTTGGGCGTGTTGAGCACGAGCGCCTTCGTGCGCGCCGTCACATAGGGCGCCAGGTCGCAGGCCTCGGTCACAAAGTTCTTTTCCGGCTTGCCCTCCACGAAGACAGGCACGCCGCCAGCAATGCGGACCATTTCGGGATAGGACACCCAGCAAGGCGTGGGAATCAGCACCTCGTCGCCCGGGTTGAGAATCGCACTGAACACCTCAAAGAGCGAGGATTTCGCGCCGTTGGAAACGACCACCTGCGCAGGCGTGTAGCTCAGGCCGTTGTCGCGCAGGAGCTTGTCGCAGATTGCGCGGCGCAGCTCCATCGTGCCGCTGGAGGGCGTATACTTGGTCAGCCCCTTGTCAAGCGCCTCGTGCGCGGCATCGCAGATGTAGGCGGGCGTAATAAAATCCGGTTCGCCCGCGCAGAACGAGATGACGTCGCGTCCCTGCGCGCGCATCTCCTTGGCTTTGGCATCAATGGCAAGCGTGGGCGACGGGGAAATCGCGCTGCACACGCGGGAAATCTCTAACGACACGCTGAACTCCTCCTTTGAGTTTTCAGGAAAAATGAATTCACGAGATATTATACGACCATTTTTCTTTTCTTGCAATCGACATTATGCCCTTTTTTTCAGCTTTTGTCTATCTAATTTGCACGGCTTTCTTTTCATTCCTGCAAATTCCGTTTTTCGCAGCGAAGAAAGGGCATTTGCCGCAAGCGGCGCAGGGTTTTCCTCTCTCCGGCCTTTGGAGGGAGTTTTTTCGGTTTGTGCCCGCCTTCCGCCGCCCGCAGGCGCGGCGCGCCGCGTCCTCTCCATCGGAAAGGCTCCCGGGCGGAGGCACTTTGGAAAACTCTTTCAGATAAAATACTTGCCAGATCGTACGTTTTGCGTTATGATAGTTTTGCATGGTATAATCTATTTGGGATTGTGCCTTCAACAACAACTGAGATCAACTTGGAGGTGTTTCTATTGCATCACATTGCCAGATGGCTGCTGACCGCGGCGATGATCCTCACGCTGACGTGCGGCGCTGCCATTGCGGACGACTCCTACTATCTTGAGCTGCCTTCCAAGGGCATCAGCTCCTCGAAGAACATCACCGTCAATGTCCCCGCTGAAAACGAGGCGGCCGAGGGCGTCAATCCGCTGACCGGCGAAGCCTGGTATGGCCACTATACGCCGATTCTCGTCACCATCGACGCCCATCCCGATGCGCTGCCGCACTGGGGCGTCTCCTCTGCCGACATCATGTACGAGATGCCGGTTCAGGCCGATGGCTCCACCCGCAGTGTCGCCGTCTTCATGAGCGATATCCCGTCCTACGCGGGCCCCGTCCGCTCCGGCCGCGTGCCGTTCGCTTCCCTGCGCGAGATGTGGGGCGGCGCCTGGGTCTTCTACGGCGAGCAGAACTGGTCCGGCACCGGCACGAACCTCGTCGTTGACGTCAGCGACTGGGCGCTTAATCTGCACAGCGATGCCCGCGTCAAGGGCCGCTGGGTCTTCCCGTTCATCGCAGGCCATGAGGCGAATTATCAGTCCCTCTTCCACCGCGAGCACGACGGAAACCATGTCGCTCCGCACGACGTGCAAATCGACATGAAGGCCGTGCAGGCGCTGTTTACTGAGGAGCCCGCGATGCATCCGTTCCTCTTTACGGAGACGGGCCTGGATCGCGGCATCGACGTTTCCAGCATCACCATCGAGTACAAGACCACGAACCCCGCCTACGTCTCCACCTATTACTATGACGGGATCACGGGCCTTTACACCCGCTACCGCAACGGCGAGCCGTATTACGACGCGCTCACGGGCATGAATACCACCTATGCCAACGTGATCGTTCTGCGCACGGATGTCAGCTGGTACAACGGCGCCGTTCAGCGCCCGGTCATCCAGCTTGTCGGCCAGGGCACCTGCGAGATCTTCCAGAACGGCAAATACATCCGCGGTACCTGGGTGCGCACGGATGATCCCAAGCAGGCCGACGACTTCGACTCCCTCTCCAGCCGCATGGTCTTCCTGGATGAGAACGGTGAGGAGCTGCCGCTGAAGGTCGGCAAGACCTTCATCCAGATCGTTAACAACGATCAGCCCGTCATCGTCTCCGCCGGCGAGGCTGTCGAGGGCGCGACCGCGCAGGCCACGCCGGTTCCGACCCCGACCCCGAAGCCGACCCGCACCCCGAAGCCGACCCGTACTCCGAAGGCCGGCAGCGCCACCCCGGCGCCCATCGTCGAGGATGCCGCGGAGGATGAGGATATCTCCTTCGGCGGCTGATCCCTTCGGTCACAAAAAGCAGCGCAGATCCGCGGATCTGCGCTGCTTTTTCTTCCGACGCAAAAACAGCGAAGCAAAAGCAGCTGCCAGGCCGATTGAAGCGCCCGACAGCTGCTCGATCTGTCTTTTTCTTTACGGATGCTCCGCGCGATACCGCGTCAGCAGGCGCTCGATCCGCTTCCACGGGTCAAGCAGATAGCTCAGCGACTGATCGTGGTTGAGCGTCGCGATGACAAACGCCATGTACTTGCTCATGTCCGCCTGGGAGAACCACGGGGAATTGAGCACCTCTTCCGGCGTATAGGTCAGGTTCGTCGCGAAGACGTGGTCGATCACGCCCTCCTCATACGCCTTGTTGAACGCGTCCAGACCGCTGGTGAAGAACGCGAAGGTCGCGCCGGCAAAGACGCGCTTGGCCTTGCGCTTCTTGAGGTTGTACGCCAGATCGAGGATCGAGTCGCCGGAGGCGATGATGTCGTCCGCAACGAAGACGTCCTTGCCTTCCACGCTGTCGCCCATGTATTCATGCGCGACAATCGGATTGCGGCCGTTGACCACGCGCGTGTAATCGCGGCGCTTGTAGAACATGCCCAGATCGACGCCCATCGCCGAGCTGTAATAGATATTGCGGCCAATGGCACCCTCGTCCGGGGAGATCACCATCATGTGATCCTTGTCGATCTTGAGATCGTCATAGGTATGGCACATCGCCTTGAGCATCTGGTAGGTCGGCATGATGCTCTCAAAGCCGCTGAGCGGGATCGCGTTCTGTACGCGCGGATCGTGCGCGTCGAACGTGATGATGTTGGAAACGCCCATGCTCACCAGCTCTTGGAGCATGACGGCGCAGTCCATCGACTCGCGCGACGTGCGGCGATGCTGCCGGCCCTCGTAGAGCATCGGCATGATGACGTTGATGCGGTAGGCCTTGCCGCTGACCGCCGCGATGATGCGCTTGAGGTCGGCATAGTGCTCGTCCGGCGTCATCGGGATTTCCTTGCCATAGAGCTTGTAGGTGCACTGGTACGCGCCGACATCGCAGATGATGTACAGATCGTAGCCACGAACGGAATTGAGCAGCATGCCTTTTCCCTCGCCTGTGCCAAAGCGCGGGCAATGCGCCTCGAGCAGGAAGCCGCTGGCCTCCGCGCCATAGAAGCTGTGCAGCCGCTCGTCGGTCGTGCCCGAGTCACTCTGCCATTTCATCAGGTAGTCGTTGACGCGCCTGCCCATCTCCTCACAGCCGCGCATGGCAATCACGCCAAGCGGAGCCACAGGGCGCATCGGGAACTTCTGAGACGATTCGGAATGATTGATCTCTGCCATGATGATTCCCTTTCTTCAGTGTTCGATCGAAAACCCAGCACAATGGAAACTCACCTGATTATTATATCACATCTTTGCGTTTTCATTGGCCTTTTTTCATATTTGCCATGAAATTTCGTCTGCTTGCGACATTTTTACCTCCGCTTTACGTCAACCGTTCACCATCGCCCGCCGCATTCCCCGTGCGTCGCTCCCGGCTCTTGACCCGCGGGCCGTCGGTTGATATAATGGAGGCAACTGTTCGATTCATGGAGGAGGTCTTTTCTGTGAAGCGCATTGTCCTGACCGGCGGCGGTACGGCCGGCCATGTTTCCCCCAACCAGGCGCTCATCCCCCTGCTCAGGGAGGAGGGATGGGAAATCCATTACATCGGCACGAAGAACGGCATCGAGCGCTCGTTGATTGAGCCGATGACCGGCGTCGCCTATCACGCCGTCAGCTCCGGCAAGCTGCGCCGCTACTTCGATCTCAAGAATTTCACGGATCCGTTCCGTGTCATCGCCGGCGCGTTTCAGAGCGTGGCGCTGATCCGGAAGCTGAAGCCCTCCGTCGTCTTTTCCAAGGGCGGCTTTGTCAGCGTGCCCGTCGTCTTTGGCGCCGCGCTGTGCCGCGTGCCCGTCGTCATGCACGAGAGCGACATCACGCCCGGCCTGGCCAACAATCTCTGCAAGCCCTTCGCCAAGGCGATCTGCACGACGTTCCCCGAATGTGCCAGCCTGCTGGGCAGCAAAGCCGTGCAGACCGGCACCCCGCTTCGCGACATGGTCTTCTCCGGCTCCCGCGAGCGCGGTCTCGCGCTGGCTGGCTTTGACGGAAAAAAGCCCGTGCTGATGATGATCGGCGGCTCTCTGGGCGCGCAGTCGGTCAACGCCGTGCTGCGGGAGGCGCTCCCCGAGCTGACGAAGCGCTTTGACGTGCTCCACGTCTGCGGCAAGGGTAACCTCGCGCCGGAGCTCGAGGGCATGGCGGGATATCGCCAATTCGAATACCTCTCCGCCGAGCTGCCGGACGCCTTCGCCTGTGCGGACATCATGCTCTCGCGCGCGGGCTCCAACTCGCTCTCCGAGATCATGGCGCTGCGCAAGCCGGCACTGCTCATCCCCTACCACAGCGGGCGCGGCGATCAGGTGCTCAACGCCAATTCGCTCAAGGCGCGCGGCCTCGCGCATGTGATGCCGCAGAGCGACCTGAACGCCGGTTCGCTGGTCACGGCGATTGATGCGCTCTGGGAGGATCGCGAGCTGCTGACCCAGCGCCTCGCCGCGCTGCCCGATGCCAACGGCACGCAGGCCGTGCTCGAGCAGATTCATCGCTACGCGAAGCCCTAAGCGGCCTGCGGTTCATCTTCGCATTCCTTTCTATAAAAAAGCCAGGCTGCCCTTCCGCAGTCTGACTTAGCTTGCTCACATCAAAGGAATGATTGATTGTTTTCTCCCCCTTCGGGGGAGAAAACCCTTTTGTCCACAGGTTGAGTCAGGCTGCCTTTCGGCGGTCTGACTTTTTTTGTTTATGATCGAGACAAGCTGCGAGGCCTTTGCTCATTCAGCCTTCCGTCACGCCCGGATCAGCCGGACATTGCGCGCATACGCCTCCGGCTGCAGCATCTGTCTGTACAGTCCCAGCATCTGCCCCGCCCAGTCTCCCCGGGGCATCTCCTCCCCGCAGGGCAGTACAAGAATGCTGTATTCGACCTCAAACAGCCAAATCCGCACGGGCGTCAGCTGCGCCCCCGCCTGCGTATAAAAACGAATGCGCTTGCGCGCCGCGGCCTCGTCGGGCGCTGCCTTGGGCCGCTCGCATTCGATCATCAGCGCATCGGCGCTCTCCCTGTAATGCGCGCGCAGCAGCTGCAGGATCGCCGTGCCCCTGCCGCGGCCGCGGACGGCCGGCTCTACGGCAAAGTAATCCAGCAGATGGATACGCCCTTGCGCCGGCCTGCAGACGAGCGCATATCCCGCCATCACGCCGTTTTCAAACGCGCCAAGCACGTCATATTCGCCCCGCTCGCGCATGGCGAGGATGGAGGAGAGCGGCTTGAGCTCGCTTTGCGGAAAGTCCCGGCACATCTGATGTCCGTAGAGCAGGCGCGTCTGCGCGTCGCCGAGCACCCGCAGGTTCAGCATGCGGCCTCCTCCTGCTCATGGGCCGCGACGATGTTGCGCACCCAGACGCCCTTTTTGACGAGGATGAACCCGATGACCGCCTTGATCATTTCCAGCGACTGCACGATCAGGTACAGCGGGGCGATCGGCATCTGCGTCATATACGCGAGGACATAGGCCGTCGTCACGCTGACACCCCAGGTAAACACGCTGTCAAACATGAATGTGATGAGCGTCCTGCCGCCGGAGCGGAGCGTAAAATAGCAGCAATGCGAGAAGGAATACACGGGCATCATTGCGGCGACGACGTAGAGCATCTGCGTCGCGATCTCGCGCACATGCGGCTCCGTGTTGTAGATATGCGGAATGGACGGGGCGAGCAGAAACAGCAGCCCGCTCATCACGACATTGGATGCCACGGCCGCCGCCATCAGCCGCCAGGCCGTCGTCTTCGCGCGCTCCACCTCGTTGGCGCCCAGCGCCTGGCCGACCAGGATCGCCACAGCATTGCCCATGGAGAGGAAGACCACTTTGAACAAATTGCTGACTGTGGAGGCGATGTTGCAGGCCGCCACGACATCCAGCCCGCGCACGGAATAGCACTGCAGCAGCACGGCCATGCCGGAGGACCAGAAGAACTCGTTGATCAGCAGCGGCGTGCCCCTGCGCAGAATGTCCCGCACCAGGGAAGCCGACACATGCAGCGACCGGTACGCGCCGTGGATGAACGGAAAGCTGGTCCTTCTGGCATGCGTGTAGACCATGATGATCGCCACCTCGACGTAGCGGGAGAGCACCGTCGCAATCGCCGCGCCGGTCACGCCCAGCTTCGGGAAGCCCAGCTTGCCGAAGATCAGCAGATAGTTGAACACGAGGTTGACCAGAATCGCGATGACGCTCGCCAGCATGGGCAGCCTCGTCTCGCCGACCTCGCGCAGCGTGCTCGCATAGACCTGCGCGACGGCAAAGGGCAAAAGCCCCGCCAGCATCACGAACAGGTAGTCCCGTCCATAGCGAAGCGTCGCCGTCAGATCCGCCTCGTTCGTCCCCTCCGCCAGATACATCGAGATGAGCCTGTCCGGGAACGCGAGCAGCACGCCCAGCGCGACGGCGAGCATGCCCAGTGCGAGCATCCACTTCATGCGGAAGCAATGGCGCACGCCCTCGTGATCCTTTGCCCCCGCATACTGCGTCGCGAAGATCCCGGCGCCGGCCAGGCCGCCGAAGATGCAGAGATTGAAGATGAACAGCAGCTGGTTGACGATTGCGACTGCGGACATCTGCAGCGTGCCCACGCGGCCGACCATCACGTTGTCAAGCAGGCTGACGACGTTCGATACTGTGTTCTGGATGATGATCGGGACGACGATGCCGATCATCTCCCGATAAAACGCGCGGTCTCCGATGAGATTCCTGCGAAGCTCTTTGCACGAACGCTTTGGCGTCATGGCTCTTTTCCTCCGTTTTCGCCCTGCTTCCCTTCCGACGGGCGGTTGATGCGTAGAAATTACTATATCACAAGAAAAAAGGTTTGTAAACCGCATTTCTCGTGTGATATACTGCTTCTGACATCATCTTTCGGGGAGGTTTTTGCCTTGACTCTTTCCATGATCCACGAAAACTACAACGTCCGCGATCTCGACGCCTCCATCGCCTTCTACGGCAAGGCGCTCGGCCTACGCGAGGTGCGCCGCAAAAACGCCGCGGACGGCTCCTTCATCATCGTCTACCTCGCCGGCGAGGGATCCGATTTCGAGCTGGAGCTGACCTGGCTGCGCGACCATCCGCAGCCCTACGACCTTGGCGAGTGCGAGTTCCATCTGGCGTTCCGCGCGGACGACTTCGACGCCGCGCATGCGCTGCACAAGCAGATGGGCTGCATCTGCTACGAGAACACGGCCATGGGCATCTATTTCATCTCGGACCCCGACGGCTACTGGCTGGAGATCATCCCCACGCGCTGAACGCCTTCCTTTTTTATTAGGAAAGCCTCTCTCGCGCCGCTCTGCCCCGGCAGCGCGGCGCCTGCGGACGCGGCCATCCGCCTGCGTCCGTTTTTTTAACCCCTTTCGTCCGCGCTTTTCGACAAAATACCGAACGTTTCTCTCTCTTGAACGGATTTTATTCGAAAAAATGCTCGAAAAATGGTTTTTTGGGGTTTACATTGCGCCCCAGTTGCGGTAAAATATCCGCGTCTTCTTTTTATCTGTGTAAAGGTTACATCAAGGAGGAAGAAAACCATGAAGAAGCTGATTGCTCTGATGCTGGCCGCCGTGCTGATGCTCGCTGCCTGTGTCGCGCTGGCGGACGACCTGAAGGTCGGCGTCATCCTCGTCGGCGACGAGACCGAGGGCTACACCCTCGCCCACATGAACGGCATCAAGGCCGCCGCCGAGGTGCTTGGCCTGACCGACAGCCAGATCGTTTGGAAGTACAAGGTGCCCGAGGATCAGAGCTGCTACGACAGCGCGATGGACCTCGTTGGCCAGGGCTGCAACCTGATCATCTCCAACTCCTACGGCCATCAGACCTACATGGCGCTGGCTGCCGAGGAGGTGCCGGATGTCACCTTCGTCGCGATGACCGGCGACTTCGCCGCCATCTCCGGCCTTGACAACCTCAAGAACGCTTTCACCAAGGTGTATGAGTCCCGCTACGTCTCCGGCGTCGTCGCCGGCATGAAGGTCGCCGAGCTCCTGGAGAGCGGCGAGCTCGCCCCGGAGAAGCAGCCCAACTCCTTCGATGCGGACGGCAACGTGAAGATCGGCTACGTCGGCGCCTTCAACTATGCTGAGGTCGTCTCCGGCTACACCGCCTTCTTCCTGGGCATCCGCTCCGTCGTTCCGAACGTCGCGATGGAGGTCATGTACACCAACTCCTGGTTCGATATCGACAAGGAAGCCGCTGCCGCTGAGGCGCTCGTCGCCAAGGGCTGCGTCATCATCGGCCAGCACGCCGACTCCACCGGCGCTCCGGCTGCCGTGCAGAAACTGCTCGACGCCGGCACCCTGTGCTACTCCGTCGGCTACAACATCGACATGCTCCCGACCGCTCCGACCGCTGCCCTGACCTCCCCGACCAACGAGTGGAGCGTCTTCTACACCGAGCTGTTCACCGCCAAGCAGAACGGCGAGGAGATCGCGGCTGACTGGGCGAAGGGCTATGAGGCCGGCGCCGTGGCCATCACCGATCTGGGCCCGTCCTGCGCGGCCGGCACCGCCGAGAAGGTCGCCGAGGTCGAGCAGGCTATCCACGACGGCACCCTGAAGGTCTTTGACACCGCCACCTTCACCGTTGGCGGCGAAGTCGTCACCTCTGCCCCCTGCGATATGTCCTTCATGGATTGGTCCACGATGACCGCCATCTACGAGGGCGAGACCGTTGAGGCGATCGTCGACGGCGCGTTCGAGGAGTCCGCCTTCCGCAGCGCTCCGTACTTCCAGCTCCGCATCGACGGTATCATCGAGGACGCGCAGTAATCAGCGTTCCATTCGCAGAAAAGGGAAGCTCTCCATTGGCTTCCCTTTTCGCTATTTGACTGAAAACAAGGAGTGAGCAGCCCGAACATGGAACATGCCATTGAACTGCGTCACATCACCAAGACCTTTGGCCGCGTGACCGCCATTCACGACGTCAGCCTGAGCGTCCGTCAGGGAGAGATCCTCTCCCTCCTGGGCGAAAACGGCAGCGGCAAGACCACCCTGATGAACATGATCGCGGGCATCTACTATCCCGACAGCGGCGAGATCCTCGTCGGCGGCAAGCCGGTCGAGATCCGCAGCCCAAAGGATGCCTACGCTCTGGGCATCGGCATGGTCCACCAGCATTTCAAGCTCATCGACGTCTTCACGGCGGTCGAGAACATCGCGCTGGTCATGGACAAGCACGAGAAATACGACCTCAAGGCCATCCGCGCCAGGGCCAAATCCATCTGCGAGCGCTATGCCTTCGAGATCGACCTCGACCAGAAGGTCTATGAGATGAGCGTCAGCCAGAAGCAGACGCTGGAGATCATCAAAATGCTCTTCCGCGGCGCGCAGATCCTGATTCTCGACGAGCCGACCGCCGTGCTGACCCCGCAGGAGACCGAACGCCTCTTCTCTGTCATGCGCAACATGAAGGCGGACGGCAAGTCCATCATCATCATCACGCACAAGCTGCACGAGGTGCTCGAGATTTCCGACCGCGTCGCCATCCTGCGCAAGGGCGAGTATATCGACACCGTCGAAACCGCCGGCGCGAACGAATCCATGCTGACCGAGCTGATGGTCGGCAAGAAGGTCGAGCTCAATATCGAACGCCCGGAGCCGACCAACCGCCATCTCCGCCTGAGCGTCCACAACCTCAGCGTGACCAACGCGGAAGGCGTGAAGGTGCTCGATCAGGTCTCCTTTGAGGCGTTCAGCGGCGAGATTCTCGGCATCGCGGGCATCTCCGGCAACGGCCAGAAGGAGCTGCTCGAGGCCATCGCGGGCCTGCAGGCGACCGATCCCGAATCGAGCGTCCTCTACTTCCCGGATGACGACCGCGACTCGACGGCGGAGCAGCTCATCGGCAAGACGCCCAAGGACATCCGCGGCATGGGCGTGCATCTCTCCTTCGTCCCCGAGGATCGCCTGGGCATGGGCCTGGTCGGCTCGATGGGCATGGTGGACAACATGATGCTCAAGAGCTATGGCAAGGGCCATTCCTTCCTCGCCGACCGGCGTGAGCCGCGCCATCTCGCCGAGGAGATCAAGGAGGAGCTCGACGTCGTCACGCCCTCCGTCACCACGCCCGTTTCCCGCCTCTCCGGCGGCAACGTGCAGAAGGTGCTCGTCGGCCGCGAGATCGCCGCGGGCCCCTCCGTGCTGATGACCGCCTACGCCGTGCGCGGCCTGGACATCAACACGAGCTATACCATCTACCATCTGCTCAACGAGCAGAAGAAGAAGGGCGTCGCCATTCTCTACGTCGGCGAGGATCTCGACGTGCTGATCGACCTGTGCGACCGCATCCTCGTGCTCTGCGGCGGCAGGAACAACGGCATCGTCGAGGGCCGCAAGACCAACAAGGAAGAGGTCGGTCTGCTGATGACCCGACTTCAGGAGAAGGGAGGCATCGCCTGATGAGCCAGAACACACACGCCCCGCATGAGCCGCTGATGCGCGTCGTCAAGCGCGGCGAAACCTCCGGCAAGCTCAAAATCGGCGTCCGCCTGCTCGCCATCCTGCTCGCGCTGGTGATCGACGCGCTGTTCATCTATTTCGTCACGGGCCTCAATCCCTTCGCCGTCTACGGCGTCATGATCGGCGGCACGTTCTCCACGACGATGCGCTTCTCCTGGGCCATGCGCGATCTCGCCTCGCTGCTGCTGATCGGCATCGCCCTCGCCCCCGCCTTCAAGATGCGCTTTTGGAACATCGGCGCCGAGGGCCAGGTGCTCATGGGCGCGCTCGCGACCGCTGCCATTATGGTGTATTACGGCGGGAAAGTGCCCAACGGACTGCTCTTTACGGCCATGCTCGTCGCCAGCATCCTGGCCGGCGCGCTCTGGGGCTTCATCCCCGCCTGGTTCAAGGCGCACTTTGGCACGAACGAGACGCTCTTCACGCTGATGATGAACTACGTCGCCATCCAGATCGTCGCCTGCTGCGTCAACATCTGGCGCGGGCAGGCCTCCGGCCTGGGCAAGCTGAACATGAAGAGCAAGGCCGGCTGGTTCCCGCAGATCATGGGCCAGCGCTTTACGATCAACCTGATCGTCGTCGCTGTGCTGACCGTGCTCGTCTTCTGCTACCTGCGCTACTCCAAGCAGGGCTATGAGATCGCCGTCGTCGGCGAAAGCGAGAACACGGCGCGCTATGCCGGCATCAACGTCAGCCGCGTCATCATCCGCACGATGATCCTCTCCGGCGCGCTCTGCGGCCTGACGGGCTTCCTGATCGTCGGCGGCCGCGACCAGACGATTTCCACCGGCACCGCCGGCGGCAACGGCTTCACCGCGATCATCGTCGCCTGGCTCGCCAAGTTCAACACGTTCACGATGGCGCTGATTTCCTTCCTGCTGATCTTCCTGGAGAAGGGCGCGGCGGAAATCGCCTCCGCCTATAACCTCAACGACTTCGCCTCCGATATCATCGCGGGCATCATCCTCTTCTGCATTCTGGGCAGCGAGTTCTTTATCAACTACAAGGTCATCTTCCGCTCTGGCCATAAGGAGGTGGGCTGATGGATACGTTAATCGCATGGATTCTGCGCGCCATCCCCTTCGGCACGATCATCATGTACGGCGCGATGGGCGAGATCATCACAGAGAAATCCGGCAACCTCAACCTCGGCGTCCCGGGCATCATGTATCTGGGCGGCTTTGCAGGCTTTGCCAGCGCCTATCTCTATGAGAACACCGTGCAAAACCCGAATATGGTCTTTTGCGTCGCGCTCGCGCTCGTCTGCGCGTTCCTCGCCTCGATGGGCGGCGGCCTGATTTACAGCTTCCTGACCATCAGCCTGCGCGCCAACCAGAACGTCACCGGTCTCGCCCTGACGACCTTCGGCATGGGCGTGGCGAATTTCTTCGGCGTCTACATCCTCGACGGCCGCACGGCGACCCAGAGCATGGTCTACAAGACCTTCCAGACGAAGCTCCCCGTGCTCTCCGGCTGGGGCGTGCTCGGGCAGACGGTCTTCGGCTACGGCTTCATGGTCTACGCGGCCATCGTCCTGGCCATCCTGCTGCACGTCTTCCTCAACCGCACGCGCACGGGCCTCAACCTGCGCGCCATCGGCGAGAATCCGGCGACGGCCGACGCCGCAGGCATCTCCGTCACGCGCTACAAGTACCTGGCGACCTGCCTGGGCGCTGGCATCTCCGGTCTGGGCGGCATCTACTATGTGCTCGACTACAACCAGGGCATCTGGGCGACCACGGGGCAGATCGAGGCGCTGGGCTGGCTGGCCGTCGCGCTGGTCATCTTCACGACCTGGAAGCCGCTCAACGCTATCTGGGGCTCCTATCTCTTCGGCCTGCTCTACTGGCTCTACCAGTTCATGCCGACGCTGCTGGGCTTCTCCGTCCCCGGCTACATCACCGACCTCATCCAGATGGTTCCCTATGTCGTGACCATCGTCGTTCTGGTCGTGACCTCGCTGCGCAAAAAGCGCGAGGATCAGCCGCCGGCGAGCCTGGGCCTCGCCTACTTCCGGGAGGAGCGCTGACCGCTCCTCCCCTTCCTGATACAAAAGCCATTCTTCCACACAAAAGCATTTGCCGAGCAAAGCATAATCGTTCTGGGTCATCGACGATCTGCCCGCGAACGTTTCGCTCTGCTCTTCAAAAATTAGCGTTGACTAACGCACTCCTTTCCCCTTATAATGGCAGGGCATTAGGGAGTAGTCAGCGTCCATTTGGGCGTGATAAGGCCAACATACTGGGGCTTGCCTCTGGCTTTATATGAAATGACGAGACTAATCTGATTCGCTGTGGCGGCAGATTGGTCTTTTTTTGTTCCCTGTCGCCCGCCATGAAACGGAGGATGCTCATGAGTCTTTGGGAACTGTTTGTCATCGCTGTCGGCCTGTCGATGGATGCCTTCGCCGTGTCCATCTGCAAGGGCCTGTCCGTCAGGAAATGCGGCCCCCGTCACATGCTGACCTGCGGGCTCTACTTCGGCCTCTTCCAGGCCGCCATGCCGCTGATCGGCTATCTGCTCGGCTCCCGGTTTGAGTCGCTGGTCACGTCCATTGCGCCCTACATCGCATTTGCCCTGCTGGCAATCATCGGCTTCAACATGATCCGCGAGTCCCACGGCGGCGGCGAGGAAGACAAGTCAGGCGACGACTTTTCGCCGCACGCCATGGTGCCGCTGGCCATCGCCACGAGCATCGACGCGCTCGCCGTCGGTGTCTCCTTCGCGTTTCTGCGCGTGGATATCGTGCCCGCGGTGTCCTTCATCGGCATCGTCACGTTCGTCTGCTGCATCGCGGGCGTGAAGATCGGCAACCTCTTCGGCAGCCGGTATGAATCGAAGGCCGAGTTCTTCGGCGGCGTCGTGCTCATCGCGATGGGGCTCAAGATCCTGATCGAGCACCTGATTTCCTGATCCAGACAAGCCCAAAAACAGCGCCGCATCCAAGCCGGATGCGGCGCTTGCTTTTCATTTATCGCGCGCTTTGATAGCTGATGGCGATGTGGCTGGGCGCAAAGATCAGCGACGAGAGCGTCAGCAGAATGGAATGGCTCATGACGCCGCTGAACAGAAACAGGATGGACGGAAGGATCGACAGAGACAACGTGCGGAATATCCCGGGCCTCCTGAAGCACACAATCCAGATGACGCAATACGCCAGCGCGAGCAGCGCATCCACGATCAAATACAGCGCAAGCGCCTCGTCGGAGGAAAACCCGAAGCCCGGCCCCGGCAGGATCATGAACGCAAAGCAGCCGAAGCGGCCGATCTTCTCAAGCAGCTCCAGCACGCGGTTCGTGCGCGGATGGGCAAAGCCCTCCCTGCATCGCAGGGCAAACACGAGATTCGGCACCAGGATCACGGCCATGTAGGCGAGCCCGAACACGTTGATTCTCATGCGCTTCTCCCCTCTTCCGCTTTCTCGGAGCCCTCACGCGATGCCGTAGAATCGCTTTCCATTCTCCCGGGTGATATTGCAGAGGGACTGCGCATCCATGCCGCGCAGCGCCGCGATAAACCGGCAGATATGCGCCACGTTGCAGGGATCGTTGCGCCGTCCGCGCACGGGCTCCGGCGCGAGATACGGGCTGTCCGTCTCGATCATCAGGCGGTCGAGGGGCACGTTTTGGGCGACCTCCTGCAGATTCACCGAGCGCTTGAACGTCACCGGCCCCGCAAAGGAGATCATGCAGCCGAGGCTGAGGTAGATCTTCGCGCTCTCCCAGCTCGCCGAGCAGCAATGCACGACGCAGGCAGGCAGCGCGTCCCTGTGCGCGCGCAGGATGTCGATCGTGTCCCCATGCGCATCGCGGATGTGCAGAATGACGGGCTTCCCCAGCGCATAGGCCAACTCCAGCTGGCGCGCGAAAACCGCCTTCTGCACGTCCCGCGGCGAGAGATCGTAGTAATAATCCAGCCCGATCTCCCCGAGTGCCCGGACCTTCGGCTCCTGCGTCAGCCAGCGCGTGAGCACGGGCACGTCGTCCTCGGTGAAGGTCTTCGCGTCGTGCGGATGGACGCCCACTGCGGCATAGATGCCCTCATGCGCATTGGCCAGCGCTACGCTCGCCGCGCTCGAGGCCATGTCCGCACCGACGCACATGCACAGCATGTTCCCCTCGCGCATCCGGGCGAGCACCTCTGCGCGGTCCTCGTCAAAGCGATTATCCGTCGGATGCGCATGGGTATCGAACAGACCGTTCAGCTTGATTTCTTCGTCCATAGCCCCTCGATCAGCCAATTTCGCAGCCGTCCTCCATGTCCGCGTCAACGGTCAGCAGGCTGAGCTTGCTGTCGTCCGCGTTCGCGGCGCACAGCAGCATGCCGTGGGACTCGATGCCGCGGATCTTGCGCGGCGCGAGGTTCGCCAGCAGGACGACCTTCTTGCCGACCATCTCCTCCGGCGTGTAGAACTTCGCGATGCCGGAGACGACGATGCGCTCCGTATTGCCCACCTTGAGCGTGGACATGAGCAGCTTGTCCGCCTTGGGCACCTTTTCACACTTGAGCACCTTCGCCACGACGAGCTGCATCTTCTCGAAGTCATCAAACGCGATGAGATCCTTCTGCGTGAAGACGGTCTTCTCCTCGTCCTGCGGCGCGGGAAGCTCGTCCTTGGCCGCCTTCTGAGCCTCAGCCTGCGCTTGCTGATTCTCCGCCTCCAGGCGCTCGAGCTCCTTGGCGACGTCGATGCGCGGGAAGAGCGCCTCTCCCTTGTGGACAATGCTGCCCGGCTTCGCGCCGCCGAACGTCTTGATGGAATCCCAGGTCTTGAGCGCCTCGTCGGTCACGCCAATCTGCGCGAAGATGCGCTCCGGCGTGCGCGGCATGGTCGGGCCGATGAGCACGCCGACGATACGCGCGCACTCGAGCAGCACATACATCACCGTGCCCAGCCGCGGACGGTCCGCCTCGTTCTTGGCGAGGATCCACGGGGTCGACAGGTCGATATAGCGGTTGCATTCGCCGATCAGCTTCCAGATCTCGGCCAGCGCGCCGGAGAACTGGAGCGCGTTCATGCTCTTCTCCACGCTCTGCCAGAGGCCCTGCGCCTGATCGATGATCTTGCGGTCGAGCTCGGTGTATTCCGCCGGCGCCGGCACGACGCCGCCGAAGTACTTCTCAATCATCGCAACGCTGCGGCTGACGAGGTTGCCCAGATCGTTGGCCAGATCCGCGTTGATGCGCTTGATCAGCGCCTCGTTGGTGAATTCGCCGTCGGAGCCGAACGGC
>SFFC01000150.1 GCA_004556985.1 Clostridiales bacterium
GTATGCCAGGGGAGAACAAAGAATGAAGCAACTCAAACGGTCAAACGTCGTGATGTGCGTCGTGATGCTGCTGCTCTGCGCGGCGCTGTGCCTGCTGCCGGAGCGGTATGAGAACGCCTCGACGCACATCCCCCGCGAGCGCGTGCGCATCGAGGAGGTCGACAACTCGGGGCTTTACCCGATCGGCATCGTGTATTCCGGCGTGCAGAACTGCCGCGTGACGGTGCTCAGCGGCGAGCACGCGGGGGAGAGCGCCATGGCGAGCAACTACCTCAACTCAGCGCTCGATAAGGACAAGCTCTATGTGCCCGGCGACGTGGCACACGCGATGGTGCAGATGGGCGAGCATTTGACGGTCACGCTCATCGACCATGCGCGCACGGGCACGGAGGCGCTCATCGTGCTCGCGCTCGCGGGCGTCAGCCCGATCGCGGCGGCGTTTGTGACCGTGACGGCGCTGACGGTGATGATCGACCTGCTGGTCGGCGGGCTGACGCGCAAGACGCTCATCGCGTCGGCGCTGTGCGTACCGAAGGGAGGTCGAGCGAGAGCGTGACGGCATGCTCATCCGCGTGCGTCACGGAAAAGCCCAGACGCCTGTGCAGCGCAAGCGAGGCGGCGTTCTGCGGCGCAACCTGCACGACGGCGCGCGTAAAGCCGCGCGCGGCCATGCGCTCAAAGAGCAGGGGCAGCACGCCGCTTGCCGCGCCGCGCCGGCGCATCGCGGGCGCGACGGCGATGCCATAGGAAAAGGACGTGCCCTGCACGCTGTGGACGGTGATGCCGCCCGCATGCATGCCATCAAGAAGAATGAAAAAGCGCAGGTCGTCTGCGCTTTTTCCGATAGATTGGAGGGAAATCATGCCCGGGGCAGCGCCGCTTCGGGGGCGAAGCCGCTGTCGATGCACAGCTGCGCGCGCTGGGCGCTCTTGCCGCCGGCGGCGAGCTCCCCGGCGAGGAAATCCGGATGGGCGAGCAGGAAGTCGCGCAGGAAGGCGTCGGGATCAGCGATGAAGGAGAGGACGAGATCGAACTGCTTGTCCGTGATGCGGCCCATCGCGCGCGCCTGCTCAAAGAGCTCCGGCTTGATGACGACGAGCGTCGTCAGCGGGCAGCCGGCACCGGCGAGGATCTTCGCGCCGCCCTGGTCGCGGTCGACGACGGCGAGGGAATGGGCGATTTTCGCGCCCAGCGCCTCGACGGCGGGAATCCACGCGCGAACATAGGAGGAGGCGACGGTGATCAGGTCGGCGATATGGATGGAGCGCTTGCCGGCAAGGCCCGCCTGATCGGAGGGCATGCTCACGCCCTGCGCATCCGTATAGACGCTTGACAGATCCTTGAAGATGGAGAGATGGCCCAGGCCGAGCTTGCGCGCGACGGGCATGGAGAAGAAGAAATCCCTGCGCTCGCCGCCGGAGACGAAGTCCGCGTCCATTTGGGAGGCGGCGTCCGCGAGCAGATCGATCAGCTGCGCATAGATCGGGCAGGAGGCGAGCTGCGCCTCGATGCGGGCCCAGACCTTGTCATAGAAGGCGAGCCTGTCGCCCGCGCAGGCCTCCTCGATCACGGCGAGCAGCTCGAGCGCGGCCTGCTCGCTGCCAAAGAGGAACTGGGTGTTGATGTAGAACGGGCCGAGCTTGCCGGACGTATACCAGAACGGCCTGCCCTCGGGGCACACGCGCACGGCGTCGGTTTCAAAGAGCCAAGAGATGACGGGATTATCCATGAGTCCTATCCTCCGCTTTTGAGTTGTATTCCCCCGCATTATACGATAACGGCGGCCAAAATGGAAGTGGTTTGCGCAGTTTTCCGGAGGACGGGGCGATTGACCATGCGGGAGGGGCGTGCTATAATAAGCCGTAAACTGGGCTTTTGTTCCCCGGCGGCGGATGCGCGCGCGGGGAAGGCGGCGGTCCGGGACAACCCTGAATTGAGAAAGAGAATCTGTGCTTATGAAAAAGCTGTGTGCCCTCCTCTGGCGGGGGATTGACGCGCTGGCGCGCGCCGTCATCAAACTGATCGGCAAGGTGTCGCCCAAGCTGGGCGGATTGTGCGAGTCGCTCTGGTGCAACGCCGAGCTGGTGAGCTACCTGTTCGTCGGCGTGGCGACGACGCTGGTCAACTACGTCGTCTACTACATCGCCACGCGCATGCTGGGCATGACGACCGTGCCCGGCACCTGGACGGCCTGGGTCGCGGCGGTGGCGTTTGGCTACGTGGCGAACAAGGCCTTCGTCTTCAAGACGCATTGCGACAGCGCGCTGGCGCTTGCGCGCGAGGCGGCGGGCTTCTTCGCGATGCGCCTCATCTCCCTGGGCATGGAGACCGTGCTCATGCTGCTGCTGGTCGACGTGCTCCATTTCAACGACCTGGCGATGAAGCTGCTGGTCAACATCCTGGTGATCATCGCGAACTACATCTTCTCCAAGCTGTTCATCTTTAAAAAGAAATGAGGAATACCCGCATGAAAAAGCATCTGCCCCTGCTGGCGGCGCTCCTTTGCCTGCTGCTGGCCTTCAGCGTTGCCGCGCAGGCGGACGGCGGCATCGTCGTGGACAAGAAGGACCTCTCCGCCAACGAGACGCTTGACAAGAACGTGACCAACATCGTCTTCCTGTTCAAGGACGGCGATGTGACCGACACGATGCTGCTCGCCTCGATCAACTCGCAGACGGGCCGCGCCGTGATGACCAGCCTTGATTGCGCGGCGGTCGTCAGCGTGCCCGGCGCCGGGGAGGCGAAGCTTGCCGACGTCTACGCGATGGGCGATGAGGCGAGCAAGAGCGGCGGGCCGCTGGTCGAGAAGACGCTCAACGAATGGCTCTCGCTCAACATCGCCACCTACATCGTGCTGGACGTCGCGCAGCTGCCCGCGATTGTCGACGCCGTTGGCACGATCACCCTCGATATTTCGGCGCGGGAGCGGGAAGCGCTGGGCATCGAGGGCTCGGAGCTGGGCGGCGAGGAGACGCTCGCCTATGTCCGGCTCAAGCTGGAGGACGACGAGCCCGGCACGAGCCGCGCCTATCACGCGCTGATGCAGCTGCTGTATCAGGGCGTCAAGGGCGGGGACATGATGAGCATGCTCTCGATGGGCACGAAGCTGCTCTCCTCGGTCGATTCGAACCTCAACCCGCTGACGGCGGTGACGCTGGTCACGGCGGTGATGTCCGGCGAGGACAGGCGCGAGCTGCATCTGCCGCTGGACAATCAGATTCTGACGCAGGACCCGCTGACGGTCGACGTGCAGGCGCTGCGCGAGTGCCTGGTCGCGGAGATCTATGAGTGAGTCGGGCGCGGCGCGGGCCGCGAAAAACGCCCGGGCAGCGAGCTTCGCGCTGGCTGCCTCGGACGCACAGACGAGAAACCGCGCGCTGACCGCCATTGCGCAGGCGCTGCAAAAAAACAGGGACGCTCTCTTCGCCGCCAATTCGCTCGATCTCGCGGCGGCGGAGTCGGAGGGACTGGCCGCGCCGCTTAAAAAGCGGCTGCGGTTTGACGAGCACAAGCTCGCGGACGTCTGTGACGGGCTTTTCCAGCTTGCGGCGATGGAGGATCCCATCGGCCACGAGCAGCTGCGCACGGAGCTGGCCGACGGGCTCGTGCTCTCGCGCGTCTCCTGCCCCATCGGCGTGATCGGCGTGATCTTCGAATCCCGGCCGGACGCGCTCGTGCAGATCGCGGCGCTCTGCCTCAAGAGCGGCAACGCCGTGCTGCTCAAGGGCGGGCGCGAGGCGCTGCA
>SFFC01000035.1 GCA_004556985.1 Clostridiales bacterium
TGCGCATCTCGTCCTCCTTCATGCCGCGCGTCGTGACCGCCGGCGTGCCGACACGGATGCCGCTGGTGACAAACGGGCTGAGTGTCTCTTTGGGAATCGTGTTCTTGTTCACGGTGATATTCGCCTGACCCAGCAGGGTTTCGAGCGCCTTGCCGGTCACGCCCGTGCCCGTCAGGTCGAGCAGCATGAGGTGGTTGTCCGTGCCGCCGGAAACGAGGCGGATGCCCTGCCTGTTGAATTCGTCTGCCATGGCTTTCGCATTGAGGACGATCTGATGCTGATAGGCCTTGAACTCGTCGGAGAGCGCCTCCTTGAAGCAGACCGCCTTGCCCGCGATGACGTGCTCAAGCGGACCGCCCTGCGTGCCGGGGAAAATACTCTTGTCAATAGCCTTCGCATATTGCTCCTTGCACAGGATCATGCCGCCGCGCGGCCCGCGCAGGGTCTTGTGCGTCGTCGTCGTGACGAAATCCGCGTACGGAACGGGGTTGGGATGCTCTCCCGCCGCAACCAGGCCTGCAATATGCGCCATGTCGACCATCAGCAGGCAGCCGGCCTTGTCGGCGATGTCGCGCAGGCGGGCGAAGTCGATGATGCGCGGATAGGCGGAAGCACCGGCAACGATCAGCTTCGGCTTGACCTCAAGCGCCTGCCGCTCGAGCGCATCATAGTCGATGACCTCTTCCTCCTCCGTCACGCCGTAGGGAACGAAGTTGAAGTACTTGCCGGACATGTTGACGGGGCTGCCGTGCGTCAGATGGCCGCCGTGCGAGAGGTTCATGCCCATCACGGTATCGCCTGGCGTCAGCATGGCAAAATAGACCGCCATATTGGCCTGCGCGCCGGAATGCGGCTGTACATTGGCATGCTCCGCACCAAAGAGCTGCTTGGCGCGGTCGCGCGCAAGGTTTTCGACGACATCGACGTACTGACAGCCGCCGTAATAGCGCTTTCCGGGATAGCCCTCCGCGTATTTATTGGTCAGATGCGAGCCCATCGCCGCGAGCACGGCATCGCTGACAAAGTTTTCGGAGGCAATCAGCTCGATGTGTTCGCGCTGACGGGTCAGCTCGTCGCGCATCGCGCCGGCAAGCTCCGGATCAACCGCCTGTATCGACTTGAAATCAATCATTCCGAGCACCGCCTTTTTTCAAAGTGTAATCTCATTATAGCCACTGACCATGCAGAAATCAAGGTATATCCGTCATTTTTGGACAGTAATTCCCATTTTTCGGCATTTAAAACGAAAGAAGAGGAATGGTTTTGCCCATTCCTCTTCTCCCCTTTTCATTCAATAAGCCCTTTTTATACCGTCACTTCTGCTCAGGGGACTTAGCCGCAGGCGCAGCAGGCTTGGCAGCAGCCGGAGCCTTCTTCACCTTGTCCATCTTGTTGCGCGGCGCGCGGCGCTCGCGCATGGTGATGGCCTTCTTCGGGCACTTCGCCGCGCACAGGCCGCAGCCCGTACAGGCGCCCAGCACCTTGTGCGGCTGCTTGAGCGCGCCCTCGATGGCGTCAAACTTGCACTGGCGCGTGCACAGCGTGCAGCCCACGCACTTGGAGGGATCAATGTAGGCCTCCTTGCGCGTCTGCAAATCGGCCGCCATCGCACCGGTCGGGCAGGCGTCGGCGCAGGCCATGCAGCCCACACACTTGTCGTAGTCGACCTTTGGCACGCCGTTTTCCATCGTCAGCGCCTCGAAGTTGCAGGCCTTAACGCAGGCCTCGCAGCCGATGCAGGCGCGGTCGCACTTCTCCTTGAGCGCAATGCCCTTGCCCGGGTTATGACAGCTCACGGTCACAACGCGGTCATCCGGCTGCATGCTCAGCACATGCTGCGGGCAGGCCGCGACGCACTTCTTGCAGCCCTGGCACTTGTCCTTGTCGACGACCGCGATCTTCTTGACCGGATCGATGTGGATCGCGTCAAACGGGCAGGCACGCTCGCAGGTGCCCAGGCCCAGGCAGGCAAAGGCGCAGGCCTTCGTGCCGTTGTTCACCAGGGAAGCAGCCACACAGTCCGTCATGCCCTGATATTCCGCCTTGGGCGCGCAATGGTCGCCATAGCCCTGGCAGGCGACAGTCGCGATCATCCGCTTGGAACTGCTCACAGAGACGCCCATGATCTCCGCCATCTTCGCGGAGCACTTCGGGCCGCCCACGGCGCAGGCGCCGACCTCGGCCTTGCCATCCGCCACGGCAGCAGCATAGCCGTCGCAGCCGGGGAAGCCGCAGGCGCCGCAGTTCGCGCCGGGCAGGCATTCGCGCAGCGCTTCGACCTTCGGATTGGAGGGAACCTTGAACACGCGGCCGGTAACGCCCAGCAGCGCGCCAAAGGCCAGACCCAGAACACTCATGACAAGCGCGGCGATCAGAATTGCAGTTATACTCACTTGTTTTTCCTCCCTCGCTCTACGCTCAGATCAGCCCGCTGAAGCCATTGAACGCGACGGCCATGATGCCCGCCGTGATCAGCGCGCCGGTGAAGCCCTCCATCCACTTGGGCATGTTGCCGTTGGCCAGACGCTCACGGATGCCGGCGAACAGGCAGATCGAGAGCGTGAAGCCCAGCGCGGAAGCCGCGCCATTGACGACGGAGAGGATCAGGTTATAGCCCTCGGTGACATTGAGCTGGGTGACGCCAAGCACGGCGCAGTTGGTCGTAATCAGCGGCAGATAGACGCCCAGCGCCTGATACAGGCCCGGGGACATCTTCTTGAGCGCCATTTCCACGATCTGCACCAGCACGGCGATGACCAGGATGAACGCGATGGTCTGCAGATACTCAAGACCAAGCGGAACAAGCAGGAACGCGTTGACCAGGTAGGCCACCAGCGAAGCGATCGCCATGACGAAGGTCACGGCCATGCCCATGCCGAACGCGGTCTCCAGCTTCTTGGAAACGCCCAGGAACGGGCAGATGCCGTAGAAGCGGGACATGGCGAAGTTGTTGACGAAGATCGAGCCAATCAGGATCGTAAGAATTGCATTCATATTCGTTCCTCCTTACGCCTTCTTCGGCAGCAGCTTGTTCATCAGCGCCAGCATCAGGCCCAGGACGATGAAGCCGCCCGCAGGCTTGACCAGAATGCCCATCGGCAGATAGTTTGCCGGCATCACCTGAACGCCCAGCAGCGTGCCCGCGCCGAACAGCTCGCGCACCGCGGAGATCAGCGTGATGGCGATGGTGAAGCCCAGGCCCATACCCAGACCGTCCACCATCGCGGGGATCGGCTTGTTCTTGAAAGCAAACGCTTCCGCACGGCCGAAGATGATGCAGTTGACGACGATCAGCGGAATGAACACGCCCAGGGACGCATCCAGCGCAGGCAGGAACGCCTTGATCACCAGCTGCACGATGGTGACGAACGTCGCGATGACAACGATGAAAGCAGGAATACGGATCTGATCCGGAATGGCCTTGCGCAGCAGGGAAATGACCAGATTGGAGAAGATCAGAACAAATGTGACGGCCAGGCCCATGCCGATGCCGTTGCTCACGGCGGTCGTAATGGCCAGCGTCGGACACATGCCCAGCACCATGCGGAACGTCGGGTTCTCGTCGATGATGCCGTTCATGAAGATTTTGCGAAGCTCCTTCATTTACTGCACCTCCTTAGTCCACATGCGCGGCGATGATCGCCAGCGCGTTGTTGATCGCGTTGCTCGTCACGGTCACGCCGGACTTGATGTCAACCTTCGCGTCCGAAATGTTCTGTCCGATCAGCACGGAGAGCGCCCCATCGGTCAGCATGGTTGCGCCTTTGCCCTCGGTCTCGCTGTGCTCGGGGCAGGTCGCGCCCACGATCACGCCTGCCTCGTCGATCGAGACGTCCAGCGTGAAGGGATGCTTGCTGTTGATGCCCATGACCTGCACCTCGTAGACCGTCGCGTTGCCTTCCGCGGCCGGCGCAGCCTTCACCTCGTCAGCCGGGGCCGCAGCAGCAGCCGCCTGGCGGAGCGCGTCGTTGATCGCGTTGCTCGTCAGCGTCACGCCGCTTTTAACGTCGATCTGCGCCGTCGCGATGTCCTGGCCCACAAGCGCCTCAAACACCGCGCTGTCCGCGATCAGATCCGCGCCGAAGCCCGGCGTCTCGTTGTTCTCCGGCACGCTTACGGACACAATCTTCCCCGCCTCGTCCACGGCGATTTCCACCTTGAACGGCTGGAAGCCCGTCACCTCATACGCCTTGGACTCGGCAGTTGCCGCGTCCGCAGCAGGCTCGGCCTCCTCCGCCGGGGCCGCTGCGGCCGCCGCCTGGCGGAGCGCGTCGTTGATCGCGTTGCTTGTCAGCGTCACGCCGCTTTTCACGTCGATCTGCGCCGTCGCGATATCCTGGCCCACAAGCGCCTCAAACACCGCGCTGTCCGCGATCAGATCCGCGCCAAAGCCCGGCGTCTCGCTGTTCTCCGGCACGTTCACGGAGACGATCTTCCCCGCTTCGTCCACAGCGATCTCCACCTTGAACGGCTGAAAGCCCGTCACGTCGTAGGCCGCCGCATCCGCAGCGGGAGCCTCTTCAACAGGCACTTCGGCAGGAGCGGTTTCCTCCTCGGTTTCTTCAATGATCGCGATGCCGTTTGCGGCAGCCGCCTGACGGAGCGCATCGTTGATGGCGTTGCTCGTCAGCGTCACGCCGCTTCTCACGTCGATCTGCGCCGTCGCCAGATCCTGACCCGCGAGCGCGGCAAGCGCATCCTCGGTCAGCAAATCCGCGCCCAGGCCCGGCGTCTCATTGTGATTCGGCGCGCTGACGGAAACGATCTTGCCCCCCTCGGCCTCGATGTACAGGGTGAATTTGTTCATGCCCTTGACGGTATAGGGGTCGCCCGGGATGGCCGGAGCCGCCTCGCCCGCGCCGCCAAACTCGGCAGCCGCCTGACGGAGGGCGTCATTGATGGCGTTGCTGGTCAGCGTCGCGCCGGCCTTCACGTCGATCTGCGCCGTCGCGATGTCCTGACCCACCAGTGCGTCAAACACGGCGGTGTCGGCGATCAGGTCCGCGCCAAAGCCCGGCGTCTCGCCATGCTCAGGCACAGTGACGGAGACGATCTTGCCCGCGTCGTCCAGCTCAATGGCGACCTTGAAGGGCGCAAAACCGGTCACGTCGTAGGTCTTCGCCGCGCCTTCTTCCGGCGTGCCCGCCTGACGGAGCGCGTCGTTAATGGCGTTGCTGGTCAGCGTCGCGCCGGCCTTCACGTCGATCTGCGCCGTCGCGATATCCTGACCCACCAGCGCGTCAAACACGGCAGTATCGGCGATCAGGTCCGCGCCGAAGCCCGGCGTCTCGCCATGCTCAGGCACGCTGACGGAGACGATCTTGCCGTTCTCGTCGACCGCGATCTCCACCTTGAACGGCGCAAAGCCCGTAACATCATAGGTAGCCGTCGTCACGATGGGCTCGGCCTCCGCGGTTTCGCCGCCGTTGGCCGCAGCCGCAGCCGCGAGAATCGCTTCCTTGTCTCCCGCATGCGGCTCGATGCCCAGCGTATCGCGGGTATAGGTCAGCATGTCAGACACGGCGTTGACAAACGCGGTCGAGGAGATCGTCGCGCCGCCAATGGTGTCAACGTCGTCACGCAGCGTATCGGGATCCGCGGCGATGCCGATGAACTGATCCATGAATTCATCCTCGCCGACCCTGCTGCCCAGACCGGCGGTCTCCTGCAGCGCGCCGACGTAGGTCTGTGTCACATAGCCCTCCGTGCTCACGCCCAGCGTGATCGGGATGGGGCCACCGTAGCCCTGCGGGTTCGCGACCAGGGCATATCCCTGAACGTCGCCCGCGTCATCCTTGCCGGCGAAAAGCTGCTCCACAGCGCTGCCCTCGGCAAGGCCCTCGATGCTTTCGATTTCCTCATAGTTCGCGCAGCCCGGGAGCACCTTGTTGAGCGCTTCCTTCTGCGCGGCGATCTTCTGCTCTGCGATCGGGCCCTTTGTCACCTCATAGGTCAGGGCGAGCAGCACGGCCGCGACGAGCGAGAAGACGAACAGACGAACTGCGAGCTTGATGATATCACGCATTCTTCTTGACCTCCCCAAAGCTCTTAATGCCGGTCACGCGCTCAATCAGCGGAGACACGACGTTCATCAGCAGGATGGCGAAAGAGCACCACTCCGCCGGCGTGCTCTTGCAGAAGCGGAAGATGAACAGCAGCAGACCGCAGCCCACGCCGAAGACGAGCTTGCCCTTGTCCGTCGCGGGAGAAGAAGAATAATCGGTCGCCATGAAGAACGCGCCCAGAATCAGGCCGCCGGAGAGCACCTGATAGAGCGTCGCGCTCAGGCTGAAGCCGGTGCCGATCAGGTAGCACAGCGCGAACGTGCCGATGAAGGCGACCGGGATGTGCCAGCTGATGACGCGGCGCCAGAGCAGATAGGCCGCGCCGATGAGCAGCGCCAGCTTGCAGGTCTCGCCGATGGTGCCCGGGATGTTGCCCAGGAAGAGCTGCGCCAGCGAATAATTCTGCGCAGCGATCGGAGTCGCAGAAGCGACGGCGTCGACGCCCGCCAGGCTGCCAAAGGCCGGCGCGGCGAACGTGTTCATGAGGCTCGCCCAGGAGAGCGAGAGGATCGCGCGCGCGGCCAGCGCCGGGTTGGCAAAGTTCTGGCCGATGCCGCCAAAGATCATCTTCACCAGGAGAATGGCGATGACGGAGCCAACGACCGGCATCCAATAAGGAACGGTCGAGGGCAGGTTCATGGCCAGCAGCATGCCGGTGACGACGGCGCTGAAATCGCCGATGGTGCTCTTCTGATGCGCAGCCTTGCAGTAGAAATGCTCGCTCAGAACCGCAGCCGCAATGGACAATGCCAGAATCACCAGGGACCGATAGCCGAAGAACAGCACGCCCGCGGCGGCCGCCGGCAGCAGCGCAATGCAGACATCCTGCATGATGCGCGCGGTCGTGACATTATCACGCAGATGCGGAGAAGACGAAATCACATACTTAGACATTTTCACGTTCCTCCGTATTCAGTTAGGACTTTTTGCTCTTGGCTATCGCCTTGGCGACGCGGCAGCTCTGCGTCAGCTCACGCTTGGCCGGGCAGCTGTAGGTACAGGAGCCGCATTCCATGCAGTTGAGCGCGCCGGCCGCAATCGCGCCGTCGTAGTTGCCCTTGCGAACGAGCGAGTCGATCTTGGAGGGCATCAGGCCCATCGGGCAGGCGCGCAGGCAGCGTCCGCAGCGGATGCACGCGGATTCCTGGCTGCTGATCGCCTCTTCACCCAGAGCGAGAAAGCCGCCGCAGTTCTTGGTGACCGGGAAGTTGAGCGTCGGCACGGTATTGCCCATCATGGGGCCGCCGACGATCAGCTTGCGCACGCCGTCCGTCAGGCCGCCTGCCTGATCGATCACGTCGAGCATGGAGGTGCCGATGCGCACGCGCAGGTTGCACGGCTCGGCCACACGGCCCGAGACGGTCACGACGCGGTCGATGATCGGCCTGCCCTGGCGCACGGCGTCGGAGAGCGCAGCACAGGTGGCCACGTTGAGCACAGCGCACTGCGCGGCGGACGGGAGCGCGCCGTTGGGTACCTTGCGGCCCGTGAGCGCGTAAATCAGCATCTTTTCAAAGCCCTGCGGATACTTGGCGGGCAGCGCAACGATCTCCACGCCGTCCTTCGCGGCGGCCTTCATGGCCTCCACAGCGTCGGGCTTGTTGTTTTCAATGCCCACCACCGCGCGGGAAGCACCGATGGCCTTCTTGGCCAGCAGGATGCCGTCGATGATCTTGTCGGCGCACTCCAGCATCAGCCTGTGATCGCTGGTCAGATACGGCTCGCACTCGCTGCCGTTGACCACGAGTGTGTCAAGAGGCTTCTCCAGCTTCGAGGTATTGAGCTTGACCGCTGTCGGGAACGCCGCGCCGCCCAGGCCGACCACGCCGCACCTGCCGGCGATAGCCGCGATATCCGCCGGAGAAAGCGCATCGACGTTTTCGCACGGATGGACGGACTCGTCCCACCTGTCCTCAAAGTCGTTTTCAATCACAACCGCCGCAGCTGTCTTGCCGCTGGGCAGCGTGCAGGTCGTCACCGCGACCACCTTGCCGGAAACGGACGCATGTACGGGCGCGGAAATGAATCCCTGCGCTTCGCCGATGACCTGGCCCATGTTGACCGTCTGGCCGGCCTTGACGCAGCACGCCGCCGGCGCGCCGCCATGCTGAACCATCGCAATCGTCACCTGAGCCGGAGCAGCCGCGTTCACAATCTGCTTGGACTGGGTTGCGCTTTTTCCGTTCCCAATCTCGCGGGGATGGACGCCGCCGCCAAATGTCTGGGTAATAGCCACAGACAAGTTCCTCCCTTCACTTTTCAAGCGCTTGTGCCGTCACAACCGATCTGTCACAAAGAACTTGAACAAAATGTTACGCTACATTATAGCATATCAAGCGACAAAATCAAACGAGTTTGCCGTTTTTTCGATTGTTAGTTTTTTCTCTATCGGCGGTTTTCTGTCAAATTGTCTCGTTTTTCTCCGGGCTGCGGCGCCTTGCCCGCTGCGAATTCCGGCTTTTCGCGGATTTAAAAAAGAACATGGGTCTGTCGGCAAAAACAGACTCATGTTCGCTTTTATTCCTTCTTATAGCAGGATGCAGACCATCCCGCCGCTTCCCTCGTTGATGATTTTCTCAAGCGTCTGCTGTACCTTGATCTGCGTGTCTGCAGGCATGTGCATCAGCTTGTTGGAAAGCCCCTCTCGCACGAGGTCGGAGAGCGGCTTTCCGAAGAGATTGCTCTGCCAGAGCTTCTGCGGATCCTGCTCAAAACCCTCCATCAGGTAGCGGATCATCTCCTCCGACTGCTGCTCCGTCCCGACGACCGGCGATACCTCGGTCTTGATGTCCACGCGGATCAGATGCAGGCTCGGGGCGCTGGCCCGCAGGCGCACGCCGAAGCGTCCGCCCTGCTGCGTAATCTCCGGCTCCTGCAGCGTCAGCTCATCCAGCTTCGGCGGCACAAGGCCGTACCCTGTCTCCCGAACGGAGCGAAGCGCCGCAGCGACATGGTCGTATTCACGCTTCGCCTCCACGAGCTCCCGAAGCAGCGAGAGCAGATGCGCGTCGCTGCGGATCTCCGTGCCGCATTGCTCGGCAAGGATCTGGTTAAACATGCCCTCACCCAGCTGCATTTGAAGGCTCGCCTCGCCGCTGCCGTGGTCAATCTGCCGCACCGAAGCGCTCTCCACATACGGGTTCTGCGTCAGTGCCTGGGCAAACTGCGCCGTTTCCTCAATGCGAAGGCTGTCGGGAACGGAGGCGGTGAGCGTCTCCAGCAGGCTCTTGACCAGCCAATGCTCTGCGTCCAGCGCGCCCAGCCATTCGGGCGTCTGCACGCTCAGACGGACGACCGGGAACTGCCCCAGCACGCGCTCGAGCACGCCGCGGATGTCGCTTTCCTCCATCTGCTCGACGTTCATCGCGATGACCGGCACGCCGTAGTCGGACTCGAGCGCCGCGCGGAGGCTCTGCGTCTTTCCGGCAGAGGGATTTTGCGCGTTCAGAATCACGGCGAACGGCTTGTCGAGCGCCTTGAGCTCCTCGATCACCCGCGCCTCCGCCGGGACATACGCCGCCCGGGGTAGGTCCGTGACGCTTCCGTCCGTCGTAACAACCAGCCCGATCGTCGAGTGCTCCCCGATTACCTTGCGCGTTCCGATCTCGGCCGCCTGCTCGAAGGGAATCTCCTCTTCCGACCAGGGCGTGCGCACCATGCGCAGCGCCTCCCCCTCCTGCGTGCCCAACGCGCCGTCGACCAGGTAGCCGACGCTGTCAATCAGCCGCAGCCGGACCTTGTTGTCCTCCGGGAGGCGGATTTCGACCGCCTCCGCCGGCACAAATCCCGGCTTGGTCGTCATGATGGTCCGCCCGGATCCGCTCTGAGGCAGTTCGTCCTGCGCTCTGGCCCGGATGTGCGCGTTTTCAATGCCCGGTATGACGAGCTTCTCCATGAAATTCCGGATGAAGGTCGATTTTCCCGTCCGAACCGGACCGACGATGCCAATATACACGTCCCCCTGCGTTCGTTCCGAAATATCCTTGTACAGGTCGTAGGCTTGCATATCATCCCTCCCTGCCGTCATGCAAACGTATGTCCGGCAAGAGACGGTTATGCGGTGTCAAGCGCGCAATCAGGCTGCTTCTTTTTCCTCCGGCAGCTCAAGCGTCACTGTCGTCTCGAAGATCTCTCCGCGGGGCACGGCATCCCGAACAGTCAGCTCGGAAAGCCCCGGAATCCGGCAGATCGTCAGCGTGACCGTGTCGCCGGCCTGCTTGCCCGCGATCCGGCTGGTCAAGTCGGTGTGGCGCATAACCCGCTTTCCGTCGACGTTCAGGATGATATCGTCCGCCCGAATGCCTGCCTTCTGCGCCGGGCTGCCCTCGCTGACAGCGCTGACAAAGACGCCCGCTGGAATCAAACCGTCGGTCGGTTCTTCGCTTCCGCGCAGTGTCAGAACGGAAATGCCCAGCTTTGGCCGCGTCACCCTGCCATTCTGGATGAGGCTCTCCACTACGGGCTGCACCACATCCATCGGAATGGCCATGGCGATGCCCTCGATGCTCGCCTCTCCCCGGCTGCCGCTTGCGCTGAACTTGAGGGATGGAATGCCAATCAGCTCGCCGCGCGTGTTGAACATGCCGCCGCCGCTGTTGCCGGAGTTGATCGCCGCATCGGTTTGGAGCATCTTGACGATGGTCGAGCTGTCGATCTCCCTGTCCACGGCAGAGACCACGCCGACCGTCACCGTGTCGGCCAACTGGCTGCCCAGCGGATTGCCGATGACAATTGCCCAGTCGCCCACGCGCACCTCGTCTGCCTTGCCCATGCGCACGGCGGGCAGCATCACATCCTCCGTCACGCGCAGCACAGCCAGATCGGTCAACTCGTCCACGCCGATGATCTCCGCCTGCAGATACTGTCCCTGCCAGAGCACCTGCACGTCATTGGCGCCCTCAACGACGTGATAATTGGTCACGACATGTCCCTGGGTCGTGATGACGACGCCCGAGCCCGTCGCCTGCTCGACGAGCTCCGTCTGCCCGCTGACGATGCTGTATGTGTTGGCGCGGTTGCTCACGCCGACCACACAGGGCATCACCACCTGCGCCACATCGGCAAACGGGCTCGATACGCCGCCGAGCTGCTCGACATATTCCCCCTGCGCGTAAACCGTGCTCGCCGTCGAGCCTGCCCTGCTCACGCCGTAGGCTGCACAGGCAGAGAGGGCCAGCGCCGCCAGCAGCGCCCGAACGCTCCTCGTTTTCTCTCTCATCAGGTTCACCCCGGGCAAAGGATGCCCGGGGTGAATCGCCGTTATTCGGTTCTTATCGCAGCGTCACAATCGTCACGCCCGTCTCGCCCTCGCCATAGCGCCCCAGCCGGAAGCTGCTGACGCTCGGATGGCGCTTGAGGCAATCGGCGATGCCGGCGCGCAGGATGCCCATGCCGTTGCCGTGAATGATGGAGACCTCGCCCAGCGAGGAGATCACGGCGTCGTCGATAAACTTCTGCACCTCGGGAATCGCCTCATCGAGCGCCATGCCGCGCACGTCGAGCTCCCGGCGGACGACGCGGGTCATCACGTCGACGCGCTGCTCGCGCATGGAGCGCTTGCGCTCGAGCTTCTTCTGCTCCTTTTTGATCAGCTGCTGCGTCGAGGTCAGCGTGCGCAGATCGCTCATCTGCGCGCGCATCTTCATCATGCCCGCCTTGAGCTGAACATAGCCCTTGGCGTCCGGGCCCGAAACGACCGTCGCGTCAAGCTCCATGCTCGCGACGTGGACCATGTCGCCGGGCTTCACGCTCTCCGGAATCTCGCCGCCGACCTCCTTCCGATCGGCCAGCGCCTCCTGTGCCTGCTCCATCTGCTTCTTGACGCGCTGAATCTCGTGCTCCTGCGCGCCGCCGGCCTTCTTCATCGCGCGCAGCTCCGCAATCATCGCCTCGGACTCGCGCCGCGCGTTTTCGACAATGCGCTTGGCCTCGTCCTTGGCCTTCTTGATCGCCCTGTCGCGCTGATCCTCGAGCTTTTTACGCTCCGCCTCCGCCTGGTTGCGGATGGCGACCATCTCCGCGCGGGCCTCCTCCGCCAGCTGGCGCTCCTTTTCGGCCACCTGTCTGTGGTATTCGGCGCCGGCGATGACGTCCTCAAAGCGCACCTGCTCGCGCGAGAGCAGCTCCTTGGCGCTGTTGATGACAAACTCCGGCAGACCCAGCTTGCGGGAGATCTCAAAGGCGTTCGATTTGCCCGGAATGCCGATGGAGAGCCGGTAGGTCGGCCGCAGCGTCGCGACGTCAAACTCGACGGACGCGTTTTCGACGTTTTCCGTCGTCAGCGCATATTCCTTGAGCTCGCTGTAATGCGTCGTAGCGACCGTGCGCGTGTGCATCGTCAGCAGCGTCGCGAGAATCGCCTGCGCGAGGGCCGCGCCCTCCGTCGGATCGGTGCCCGCGCCCAGCTCGTCAAAGAGGACGAGGGAATCCGGCGTCACATTTTCCAGAATGGAGACGATGTTCTTCATGTGTCCCGAGAAGGTCGAGAGGGACTGCTCGATGGATTGCTCGTCGCCGATGTCGGCAAAGACGTCGTCAAAGACGGCCAGCTCCGTGCCGTATTCTGCCGGAACCTGGAGTCCCGCCTGCGCCATCAGCGTAAACAGACCGGTGGTCTTGAGCGTAACCGTCTTGCCGCCCGTGTTCGGGCCGGTGATGATGAGCGTCGTGAAGGTCTCGCCGAGGCGAATATCCAGCGGGACGACCTTCTGCGGGTCGATCAACGGATGACGTCCCCGGATGATGTTGATGCGCCCCTCGCCGTTCATCTTCGGCGGACAGGCGTGCATCTCCCTCGCCAGCGCGGCCTTGGCAAACGCGAAGTCGAGCTGCGCGAGAATCGCCAGATTGTCGGCGATTGCGCCTGCCTCCGGGGCAACCTGCGCGGAAAGCGCGCGCAGAATCCGCTCGATCTCCGCCTTTTCCGCCGAGATCAGCTGCTTGAGCTCGTTGCCGATCTCCACGACCGCCATCGGCTCGACAAAGATCGTCGCACCCGTCGAGGACTGATCGTGCACGATGCCCGGCACCATGCTGCGGTACTCCTGCTTCACGGGCAGCACATACCGGTCGGCGCGCATCGTGATGATCGCTTCCTGCAGGTATTTCTGAAACGCCGAATTGTGGATCATGCCGTTCAGCCGTTCGCGCACGCGCTCGTTGCAGGCGCGCATTTTGCGGCGGATGGTAAACAGCTCCGTGCTGGCACGGTCGGCGATCTCATCCTCGCTCAAAATAGCATCGGTAATCGCCTGCTCAATCGGCTTGAAGGTGGAAAGCCGCGAGGCGTTCGCCGTGAGCATCGGCGTATTCTCCCTCTCGCCAACGAGCGCGTCCCTCGCCGCGCGCGAGGCTCGAAGGCAGGCCGCAATCTCCAGCAGAGCCCGCGGCGAGAGCGCGGAGCCGATCTCCGCCAGATGGAGCGGCGCGCGCACATCGCTGAAGGAAACCATCGGCGTGCCGCCGAGATACGTCAGCACGGTGCGCGCCTCCTCGGTCTCCTGCTGACTCCGGCGAACGTCGTCCATGTTTCCGGCGGGCGTCAGTGCGTCGCACAGCTCCCTGCCCATATCGGAAACGCAATACTGCGCAAGCTGGTCGCGGATCTTCCCGAATTCCAGCACACGCAAGGATCTCTCTGTCATATACACTCCTTCGCAGACATCCCTGTCCGCTTCTTTTCTTCCTTCCCCTCTGCGTCTTATTCGACGCCGCGCATCAGATGCCCCAGCGTCGCACCCTCCTGCGCGTTGTGGCAAGCAGGCCCGCCGCTCAGGAGGCTCCGGAATGACGAAACCAGCTCCTTTTGCCGCTCAATCGTTTCGTCCGTAAAGCTCAGGCGCAGCGAACAGCCCAGCGCCGTGAGCTTCTCCGGCGCCTTGCTCATGTCCGTGGGCACGCTGTTGTACAGCCGAAGCACGCAGCCATGCGGCATTTTCAGCCTTCTGGCCGGGAAACGGTAGCCCTTTCTATCTGTATACACCGCCGGGCAGCCGCCCTGCCTGTCGCAGGAGGCGCAGGCTGCGTCCTGCCGCTCGTCTCCCCGGGCTGTCCTCCTGGGGCAATGGGACAGGAGCATCAGCTGCGTGCGCCCATAGGCCTCGATGACCCAGTTGCCGCCCTGCTCCATCAGCTCGGAAAGCTCACGGCCGCTCAGCTCACAGGAGGCCGTCAGCCGCCGCGCGCCCAACACCGTCAAAAACCGCGCGCATTCGGCGTTCATCACGTTGAGCCCTTGCCCGCCCGTGATGGGTACAGGCCAGTCTTTCTCCAGTTGACCGATGTTGTTGATGACGACGCCCGAAAGCGCCTGCGCATGGCGGCAGACAAACGCATGCAGCGCGTCGAGCTCTTCGGTCTGCGTCACGGCCGGCAGCACGAGCAGCGGGCAAGCCGCCCCTCTGCGCTCGATCTGCGCCTCGAGTGCCTCCGCCCGATAGCTTCCCGGGAGCCATTCAAACGCATCGGCTCCGGCGTCCATCAGCTTCTGCGCGTCCTCCAGCTGCTCTCCCTGAACGAGCAGAAGGCGTTCCTGCTCCGGGAAAACGCAGGGCTCGCAGACAGGCTTTCGCTCGGACCGCACAATCTGCGTGCGCGCTTGGCGCATCGCCTCCAGCGCGTCGCGCCGAAGCGCGTTGAGCATGCCGGCCGTCATGAACGCACCCTCGCTGTGCAGCGTCAGATGGCCGATCTCATATGGCGTTCCGCCCGTCTTGCTGATCTGCTTCATCGCGGCCGTCTCGTCGAGCGCGCGCTGCTGCGCCGGCTGCACGGGCTGCTCAAGCGACGCGGTGACGGTATGCCCCTCGCCATCGTCAAGCGTCAGCACAGGCCGCTTGCCCGGCATTGCGTCTAGCGCCGCGCTCAGCGGAACAGGACGGCTTTCACGGCTCATTGCCTCGCGGATCTCCCGCATCTGCATCGCATCGGTCAACCGGTAGACTGCGTCCCCGGGCTGCACATGTCCACCCGCAGCGCGCACGGTCGCCGTTCCCCCGGAGCGCTCCTCCGGGCCGGAATAGGTCAGCTCCGTCTCCTCCCGGCCGCGGATCTGCAATCCGTCCCCATCGCCAAGCGCCCGCTCCAGGGAAACCCTGGCCAGCGGTCCGCGCACGGAGGTCACCTTGCCCATATAGATGCCCCAGTGATTCGGGCGCTCCCAGCTCATCAGCGCCGCGTTGCTCCTGTCCATGACATAGCCTTCCGTGAAGCCGCCGCGGTTGAAAATCTGCCGGAGGCCTTCCAGCGTCGCCGCATCCGGGTGATACGGCACATGGGCCTGGGCCGCGTCGAGCGCCTTCCGATAGGCGCGCGTCACGATGCCGACATACTCCGGCCGCTTCATGCGCCCCTCCAGCTTGAAGGAATAAACGCCCGCGTCCCGCAGCTCGGGCAGGCGGTCGATCAGCATCAGATCCCGCGTGGAGAGGAGGTAGCCCTTCGTGCCGTCCTCCAGTCCATAGGGCAGGCGGCAAGGCTGCGCGCAGCGGCCGCGATTTCCGCTCCTCCCGCCGATCATGCTCGAGAACAGGCATTGGCCCGACACGGCCACGCAGAGCGCCCCGTGCGCAAAGGCCTCGATCTCCACGCCCGTGTCCGCCATCTTCCGCAGCTCGGAAAGGCTGCATTCCCGGGCCGGGACGACGCGCTCAAAGCCCAGGCGCTTGAGCAGCGTCGCGCCCTGCGCGTTGTTGACGGTCATCTGCGTGCTCGCGTGCAGTGTCAGCTCCGGAAAGCGCGCCCGCGCGATGCGCGCCGCGCCAAAGTCCTGAACGAGGATCGCGTCGACGTCGCAGCGCACAAGCAGCTCGAGCACGTCGCACAGATCGTCCACCTCGCACTGCTTGACCAGCGTGTTGACCGTCACATAGATCTTTCTCCCACGCTCATGGGCATAGGCGACGGCCTCTTCAAGGCCCGGCCCGTCAAAGTTACCCGCATAGCTGCGCGCCCCAAAGGCCGTATACCCAAGGTAGACGGCGTTCGCGCCGCAGGAAACCGCCGCGACAAGCGCCTCACGGTTGCCCGCCGGAGAGAGTAATTCCATAATGCCTCCAAAAAACGGCGGCGCAGTCAAGTTCCTGCGGCCGCCGCAATATTACGCCTCCTGCTTCGGCCCCAAAGCGGCCAGCTCTCTTTGAAGGCGTAGGTTTTCATCCTGCGCGTGAAACAGCTCGTCTGCCAGCGTCATCGCGGTGAGCACGGGAACCATCCCCTCTGCCGCCCGGGTCGTGATCGCGAGCTCGCGCATCGTCCTGTCGACGTAGCGCGCCATGCGCTGCACCTCGTCCGGCGACTTCTCCGTCAGAAGCGTGTAGTCACGTCCCATCAGGTGAACGACGACCTTGTTCTTTTTCACGGCGCTTCCCCCATCAGAACCAGCTCTTGAGCTTCTCGGCGACATACGTCACGCCGAACGTCTCCACGCGCACGGACTTCATGCGCTGCGCCTCGTAGGGCTTGTCCATCGCGTCGCGCGGCACGCTGACGATCTCGTCCGCCGTCTCCATGCCCTCCGTCACCTTGCCGAACGCGGCATACTGGCCATCCAGATACGGCGCGTCGTCGACCATGATGAAGAACTGGGATCCGGCGGAATTGGGCATGTTGCTGCGCGCCATCGAGAGCACGCCGCGGGTGTGCTTGAGCGGATTGGCGACGCCGTTGCGCGCAAACTCGCCTTTGATGCAGTAGCCCGGGCCGCCGGTGCCGCGCCCCTGCGGATCGCCGCCCTGAATCATAAAGCCGGGGATCACGCGATGGAAAATCACGCCGTCATAAAAGCCTTTGTTGGCCAGCTCGACGAAGTTCGCGACGCTGATGGGCGCGATGTCGGGATAGAGCTCGCCCTTCATGATCTTTCCGTTTTCCATCTCAATCGTAAATACGGGATTCATGGTGTTTTCCTCCATTCATTTTTTTGCGATATTCAGGCGTACATCGCCTTAAGATTCTCCGTGAGCAGCGCCGCAACATCGCGCTCGATGCGCTGGCTGTCGAGCTGATAGCCGGCGCGCGCCAGCGGCAGATACGCATCCGCCAGAAGTGGCCAGAGCCGTTCGCGCGCGCCGATCCATCGGCCGAGCATCAGCTCGGGCAGATGGGCTTCGCTGGCATAGGGCAGCAGCCGCGTGCCCAGCGCCTCGAGCGCAAGCGGCAGATGGCTCATGTCCGTCAGCCGGACAAGCAGCCTGGGACGAGAGGCCGCCAACGCAATGAGCGCCCGCTCGGCCTCGCCTTTGGCATTCACAACGGCGCGCACAGCGGAGCACTCATCCAGCAGCACCGCAAACGCGCGCACCTGCTCCTCGCCCTCCAGCATGGCATGCAGCACGCAGCGCGCATCTTCGCACGCCGGCAGCACCGCATAGCGCAGCGCATCCTCCGACACCCCGCGCACCAGCAGGTCCCGCGCGCCGCAAGCATGCGCGGCCTCAGCGATTCGTGCAGCCGCAGCCCTGTAATCGACGCCGTAGCGGCCCGGTACAAAACAAGCGCTGTCGACGACCGGCAGGGCGGCGAAGCGGTCGTCGCTTGGCAGGAAATCCTGCGCGCGCTCGAGCGGAACCGCGACCAGCACGCGCTGCGCCCGCATGACGTCGAGCACCTCCCGAAGCCACGCATTTCGCTCGTAGCTCTGCTGCATGGAAACCGCGCTGGCCCTATCCCGGGCGGGAAGCTCAAGCGCATCGAGCGCAGCATACACCGCCGCGCCGTCCGTGCCAAATGGCGTTCCCTGGCCCTGGCGCAGCGAAGCCATCAGCGGCTCCACGCCCATCTCGCCCTGTTGAACGTCAAAGCAGAGCATTGTCTCCGACACCTGCGCACGGCGCACCGCCTGCTTGACGCAGCGCCTCAATTCCTGCTTGTCGCTGATGAGCACAGCTCTCCCTCCTTTGGCGTCAGGCCGCTCCGCTCAAGCTGAACGGCCTTGTGCGAAAAGGCCTCGCGCTTGCGCGCGATCATCTCGTCCACGCGTTCGATGTATTGCTCAATATTGGCTATATTCGGTGCCCGCAGGATCTTTTCCTCTTGCCGCATGACGCATTTTGAAATTCCGCCCGCGCCCAGTGCGAGCACGCTGGCCGTTTCCTCCATGTTATCGATGTTGTAGCGGCAGAGGAAGCCTTCCTTCGCGTAGCCTACGTTTTCCAGATTGGCGGCCATGTATTTCTGGCGGTAAAGATAGTAGGCCTTCATGCCCAGCGCATGCGCGATCTCCCGCCCCAGCGCGACCATATCGGCCACATCCTGCTCGCTCTGCCGGTATCCCTGCTCGTGCAGGCGCGAGGAGCGCTTGATCGCCAGCGTGTGCACGGTCAGGCTCTCCGGCGAAAGCGCACGGATCGACTCGAGCGTCCGCGCAAACATCGCATAGTCCTCGCCCGGCAGCGCAGCGATCACATCCATATTGATGTCGTCAAACCCGAGCTGCCGTGCCAGATTGTAGCAGTCGACGGTCTGCTTTGCCGTGTGCGCCCGCCCGATACGCACAAGCGTCTCGTCGTTCATCGTCTGGGGATTGATCGAGATGCG
>SFFC01000036.1 GCA_004556985.1 Clostridiales bacterium
CACCGTCATCGTGCGGTTGAAGATGTCGGTGTTGTCGTAGAGGCCGGAGAAGGTCTCCGCGCCCACGCCCATCGCGTAGACCGGGATCTGGAGGCCGGTGTGCGCGTAGGAGGTGTAGGACAGGCCCGCCTTGTTGTTCATGATATGGCTGACCGCCATGGAGAAGGGCTCGTAGCCGCCGTAGATCAGCGCCTCCTCGTCGCCCAGCTCGCGCTCATCCGCCGGCACCATGCTCAGCTCAAACGCCGCCTGCAGCGTCGCGACATCGGTCTACGTCAGGCTCAGCGCCTGATCCGGCTCGGTCGTCAGGCCGTAGTATTCCGTAACCTTCTCCATCGCGTCCTCAAAGCTCGCGCCGCTCTCGCGCAGCTCGTCGATCACGAGGTCAAAGTTGGTGAAGGAGATCTTCTGGTTGGTCAGGTAGGTGAAGTGGGTGTCATAGGCGGTCGTCGCAAAGCCGATGGTCATGCCGCCGGTCTCGTGGTCGGCCGTCACGATGATGAGCGTCTCGTCCGGGTGCTCGGCAGCGAAGTCAACCGCGACCTGCACAGCGTCGGCAAAGGCCAGCGTCTCATGGATGGAGGTCGCCGCGTCGTTCGCGTGGCCGGACCAGTCGATTTTGCCGCCCTCGCACATGAGGAAGAAGCCCTCGTCGCTATCGAGCACGTTGATGCCGGCCTTCACGTAATCCGCCAGCGCGAGCACATCCTCGCCCGCGGCGTTCTTGCGCTCACGGTCGATCTCGTAGTTCAGGGACTCGGCATCCGCGATGTTCGGGTCGATCGCCAGCACACGGCCGCTCTGCGCGTTCAGCGCGCGGATGTCCTCGTTGGTATTGGCAAGCACCCAGCCGTTCGCCGCGGCGATGTCAAAGAGGTTCTCCTGGCTGCCGTCGCCGTCGGGCGTGAGGTACGCGCCGCCCGCGAGGTAGTCAAGCGTCGTGCCGGTCAGGCCCTGCACCGCGATGTCGTAGTACTGCTTGCGGGAGGGCACCTTGGCGTAGTAGGCCGCCGGTTTTCTGGGGTACGGCAAGAAGTATACAGGCGCTCTGTTTGGTCTTTTCGCATGAAACCGTTCAATTTGTGTAAAAAGAAACGCATCCTCTTCGCCGTTTGAAAAGGATGCGTTAATTGTGTCAGATTTTCGTTATCCCTGCCCAAGGCAGCCAGCTCACCACGTCTGGCAAAATCCGGTGATATACCAGGTGTCCTTCTGCAGGGTATACTGGCAGTTTTCCTGCGTGATCTCGCCCTCCGGCACGACGGACATGTTGTAGTATTTCTTCTTCGGCGTCGCGTCATAGCGGTAGTTCATGCGCTTGATGGTCGAGTTGATGTTGCCCTCGACGGTCGTCAGCTCGTAGAGGCCGTCGCCCAGCTCCGTAACGCTCTCCACGATGGCGACGTGGGTATAGGGCGTGGAGCCGCGCACGCCGTAGATCACGAGGTAGCCGGGCTTTGGGATCGCCTCGACCTGGTCGCATTGCAGCCAGCGCCCGTGCTCCTCAAAGGCGTAGTAGACGTTGCCCACGCGGCCCTCCATCGCGCTGATGCAGTCGCCCGGCGCGACCTCAACGTCCTGCTTGTAGCGGATGAGCTGCAAGCCGCTGTGGTAGGCGCACCAGATCTGGAACACGGAGCACCAGCCGATCTCCCGCTTGTCGCGGTAGTACCACTGCGTGTATTCGTTCGCCTTGGGCAGCTTTTCAAACGGATGCTGTTCAAACTGCGCGCGCGCCGTCAGCACGAAGTTGCGCGCCGCCAGCGGCATCTCCTCGGGGAAGGTCAGGCCGTAGGTCTCCAGCTCGCCCTCGGCCTGCGTGGGGATCGCCTCCGGTGGAATCTCCATGTTGACAGGGGCCTTGGGCAGCTCCTCGCCCAGCGCAGCCGTCATCGTCAGCGCCAGAAGAAGCGCGGCAAAGAGAATTTTCCTCATTCAATATCCTCCCATCAATCGCCAAGGAGCAGGGAAATCTCCCCATCCAGCGGCATGCGGCGCTCCTCGCCGCCCTCATGCACGATCAGCGTGTAGCCCGGCTCGCTCATCGTCAGCGTGTAGCGCGCCTGGCTGGGCGAGACGCGCTCGCTGCGCACGCTCACGCGCGCCGTGCCGATTTTCACGTTGTCAAGCGCCCAGCCGTCCCAGCCGATGGGGGTATGCGGCGCAAGGGTGATCGTCTTTGCCCCCGCGTCCGGACGCAGGCCGAAGAGATCCTCCGTCATCGGCCAGACGAAATCCGCCGCCGCGCGCGCGCAGAGCAGCGAGCCCGGCTCCGCGTCCCGGCCGCGCAGCGCGCCCGGCAGGCCGGGCAGGCCCGCGCCCGCCATCTGCGTCAGGCAGCCGAGCATCTGCTCGACGTGGCCCCGCTGACCGTGCCAGCGGGCTGCCGTCTCCGGCGGCGCGCCCTCGGGCAGCGTCTCCTCCCGCTCGGGCGGCAGTAGCGCAAGCTCGCGCCGGCAGGCCGCGTCGTCCGCGCCCGTCAGGCGCAGGATGTAGGCCTGTCCCTCAAGCGCCCGGCGGATGTCCTGCGCCAGGTCCTCGCCCACGTCCGAAAAGCCGCGCGTCCCGCGGCGCAGGTAGCTGATGCAAAGCCCCGTCTCCGGGAGCATCTCCTGCGCAAACGCGGCGTCGCCGCTCCAAAGGAGCGTCCTGTGCACGAGCGCAACGAACTGCGCGCTCTCCCGCAGGCTGCCCACGCGCGTGACCCGCCCGCCGGGCGTCATGCGCATCGCCAGCCGCCCCGGCGCGAGCTGTGCCTCCTCGCTCGCGCGCACGAGCGTCCTGAGCATCTCCTGCGCCCGCTGCGCGCCGCCCAGCGGCAGCAGCGCGGAAATCGCCCGCGCCCAGTCCTGCCCGAAGGGCGCCGGATGCTCCGGCAGATCCTCGCACAGCGCGCAGCCTCCGCGCGGCAGTGTGCGCGTGAGCCAGTCGCTGTAAATCTTCGTCCAGTTAAAGCAGCGCGCCAGCAGCGGATCGGGCAGCGACGCCTCGCTCTCCTCCATCAGCGCGCCAAGCCGCGCCGTCTTCTCCGCAATCAGCGCGTCCGCGCGCTCGCGCAGCAGCGCCAGCGCGTCCTCCGCCTGGCTGCGGGAGGGGAAGCCGCCCGCGATGAAGAGCTTCATCGACGCCTGGCTGCGCGCGCCCACGCGCAGCCGGTAGAACAGGCGGCCATTGATGCCCTTGCCCTGCGTGTTGCCAAAGCCATAGACCGAGGCCGGCAGGTCGCTTTGCAGCACGCGGCTGCGGCTGTCCGCGCCCCAGACGGCGTGCCAGGGATTGCGGCTGTCGCGCGCGTAGAACGCCTGCGTCCGCTCGTCGTATTCGCCGACGTCGCGCCCCAGCTCGAGTCCGTCCTCGCCGCGCGCGGCGGCGACGGTCAGGATGTCCGTGCGCACGGTGAAGGAGATCTCGACCAGCCGCGGCGCGTCGCGCAGGTTTTCAACCGTCAGCTCGACGACGCAGCCGGCCACGCCGTCGGGAATCGTCTGCCGGCGCACGATGTGCAGCCCCTCCTGCTGCATGCGGTAGTGAAACGCCGTGGAGACGGGGTTCGCCTCGCAGGCGTCCGCTGAGCGCAGCGGCACGTCGTCGATGGCCAGGAAGAAGCCGTCGCAGACCTTCCTCTCCCCGGCCCAGAGGCCGCCCATCTCGCCCGGCACGGCGTAGCCCATGTCCGGAAAGAGGCCGCTCTGCGCGCCGATGAGCACGGCGGCGCTGCCCGCCGTCACGGCGGGAGAGTTCAGGCGGTCATAGCGGTAAACCCTGTATTTGCTCAGCATGTCGTTTCCTCCGTCCTCGTTGTCTGTCTATCCCCGGATCACGGCGGCGATCGTCGCAAAAATCAGCCGGATGTCCTCCAGCGGCGAGACGCGCCGCAGGTATTTCATGTTCAGCTCGATCTTCGCCGGCATGATCTCCTCGACGTACATCCGCTCGGGATCGTCCGCGCCGGCGAGCAGGTCGTTTTCGTTGCGGTAGGCGATGGAGGCGTAGTCCGTGATGCCCGGGCGCACGAGCAGCACCTGCCGCTGATACGGCGTGTACATCGCGACGTAGCGCGGCACCTCCGGCCGTGGCCCGACAAAGCTCATCTGCCCCAGGAAGACATTGAGCAGCTGCGCCAGCTCGTCCAGCTTCGTCTTTCGCAGCAGCGCGCCCATGCGCGTGATGCGGCTGTCGCGCCCGACGGTGATTTGCAGGCCCTTCTTGTCCGCATCGACGACCATCGTGCGGAACTTGAAGATGCGGAATTCCTTCCCGCCGCGCCCGACGCGCACCTGCCTGTAAAACACGGGGCCGGGATCGTCGATCACGATCGCCAGCGCGATGAGCAGCAGCACCGGCCAGAGCACGCACAGCGCCGCGCCGGAAATGACGATATCCATCGCGCGCTTGAGCGCGAGCCGCCCTCTGCGCCGCCTTAATTCCTCAGCAATGTCCATCCTTTGTTCTTCTGCCATGGTCATCCCTCACACGCGGTTAAACAGAGTGGAAAACAACGCGCACATCGTCAGCGCCATCCTGTGCTTCATCAGAAAGAGCCGCGCAGCCAGCGCCTTGTTGAACCGAAGCGGCTTGACGGGCGTGAACCACGCGCGCACGTCCTCCCGGTTCATGTACTGCCGGGCGCGGCGCACGCGCTCAAAGAAGCCGTAGGGCGTCCCCGGGTAGCAGAGGTTGCGCACGCTCGTCACCGCCATCTTTCGCCGGCGGATGATCATTCTGCGCATGCACTCCGGGTATTCGTCCAGCAGCGCCTCCAGCGCGTCGTTGGAGCGGTCGTAGGAATCCGGCACATAGGGGCTATAACGCTTGGTGACGCTTCCGGCGTGGAAGCGGTAGTGGTAGAGCGCCTCGTCAAGCGCCGCCGCCGCGTCCGCCTCGAGCATGCATTCGACGATGTAGAGCAGATCCTCCGCGTAGCGGATGTCCTCGCGGAAGCGGCGCCCCTTTGCCAGCGAAGCGCGAAACAGGTTGCGCGGCGTGTAGCCGGAGAGCGGCAGCTCGTCGCTGTCCGTCTCCCGCGAGAGCATCGCGGGAATCAGCGTCTCCCGGATGGCCGCGCGGTCAAAGCGCGTCCCCGTCTCAAAGCCCAGCGGCACGTTTTCGCGTCTGGTCACGGCGCCGCTCTCGTCCTCGCGGTCCTTGAAGACGCGGCAGAAGACGGCGTCCGCCTGCTTTTCCTGCGCCAGCGCGTAGAGCCGCTCAAACATCTGCGGCTCCACCCAGTCGTCCCCGTCGCAAAAGCCGATGAATTCTCCCCGCGCGGCCTCGATGCCCGCGTTGCGCGCCGCGGAGACGCCCCGGTTTTCCTCAAAGGCGATCACGCGGATGCGCGCGTCCTCCCGCTCCGCCTGCCGCAGAACCTGCAGCGACCCGTCCGGGCTGGCGTCGCATACGAAAATCAGCTCGATGTCACAAAGCGTCTGCGCGCGCAGCGACGCGATGCACTGCGGCAAAAACGCCTCGCAGCCGTAGACCGGCACGACCACGGAAACCCTGCTCATTCCTCAATGCCCTCCGCCGTGCTGCGCGTCAGGTCGGCGCGCCACAGCGGCGCCTGCACCAGCAGGTAGACGCAGCCGATCACGGAGAACGGCGCGTAGACCGACTCGAACAGGCCCACGAGGATGAACACCGCGCAGAACGCCAGCGGCGTCGCGGCGTAGGCGCTCTTCCTTCTGTGGATGCGGTAATACTGCACGGCGCGAATCAGCGCAAGCAGCGTGTAGGCGCAAAGCAGCGTGCCCGCGATGAAGCCGTTGTTGTAGGTCACGCCCAGGAAGGCGTTATGCGCGTTGAAATGGCGGTCGCCCGCGCCGTCCTTCTCGACCCATTCCTGCACGACACTGCTCTCGTGGCCGTTCCAGGTCAGGTTGTCCAGGATCGTCATCCAGATGCCCCAGCGGTCGCTGGTCAGGTCGTCCATGGAGATCGTCCGCTCCTCCGGGCGCGGCACGGTGATCGGGTTGCCGTAGGTCTCGTGGTTGTAGACGGCCAGCTCGTAATCCTCGACCGCCGCCTCGTAGATCTTGTCCTTCGTGATCTTGACGCCGACCGCGCCCAGCAGCACGATCACAACGGCGACCAGCGCCAGCAGCCGCACGGGATGCCTCGCCGTGCCCGCGATGATCGCCACCGCGAGGATCACGACGACGCCCGCCAGCGCCAGCAGGCCCGAGCGCGAGAGCGTCAGCGCCAGCGTCACGGCGCCCAGCAGCGCGCACAGCGCATAGGCGATGACCGCACCGCGCTTTTTCTGCACAAAGCTCGCGTAGGCGAGCACGAGCGCGCTCGCCGTCATGACGATGCAGCACATCGACAGGCAGTTCGCGTCGTAAAAGACGCCCTTGTAGCCCGGATAGCCGAGCGTCACCGGCACGGCGATGTACGACCAGACGAGGAACGGCAGTACGGCGAAGACCGCGCCGCGCAGAATCGAGCGGAAGGTCGACTCGTCGTCGCGCGAGGCGAAGACCGAGAATATCACGGGATAGCAAATCAGCAGCGGCACGCTCTCGGGCAGCCAGTCCTGGTAAAACAGCCCGGAAATGACCATCATCCCGTGCAGCGCAAACCACAGCCCCGCCATGCCGCGATGGAAGCGCACCCTCGCCTTGCTGCCCGTGCGCGCCGTCAGCGTCACGAAGGTCAGAAGGATCATGCCGAAGAGCACGAAGATCATCCAGCGCATCGGGAATTTGCGCTGCGTGAAGAGCACGCAGTAGCCGATGAGCGCAAAGAGCGCCGCGGTCAGCAGCCGCGAATCGAAGATCTCGTTGAAGATGCCCGTCACCCGGTCGTAGAGCTGAAGCAGCCCCGTGCCGTCAATGCCTTTTCTGCGCATGTGTTTGCCTCCAAATATCTTGTATCGCCGCGAAGCGGAGAAGGGAGTCTGAGGGATATCATCCCTCAGGCAGGTTTGGGCGGCAGCCCAACGTTCCCCATATTGATCAAAGATCTCCGTTTCAGAGCAGGATGCGAAGCATCCTACGATTGAAACGGGCTTTGTCTGCCAAGCATCTCCCGATATACCGCTTCGGTCCGCTCCGCGTTCCTCTCCCATGTCAGCGCCCGGGCGTCCTGCCGTCCACGCTCGCGCAGCGCGGCATAGGCTGCCCTGTCCTCAAAGACGGCGCGCATGACGCGCCGCGTCTCCCCGATGTCCCCAGCGGGGACGAGGAAGCCGTTTTCGCCGTCCGTGATCGTGTCCTCAATGCCCTCGCCCTTTGCGCCCACGGCGATACAGCCCGCCGCCATCGCCTCGATGTAGACGATGCCGTAGCCCTCGCCCCAGCTCGGGAGCACGAAGAGATCGCTCTGCGCCATCCGCGAAAGCACCTCTTCGTGCGGCAATCCGCCTGTCAGCGTCACGCGGCCCTCAAGCCCCAGCTCGCCGATTCTCGCGCGCAGCTGCGCCTCCATCTCGCCGATGCCGACGATCGTGAGCGTCGCGTCCGGGAATTCGTCCGCCAGGCCCGCAAAGGCCTCCAGCGTCCTGTCCATGCATTTGCGCGCCTTGAGCGTCCCCACGGAGATCACCGCGCGCGGCCGGTTATTGGTCTGCTGCGGGATCAGCGAGAGGTCGACGCCGTTTGGCACGATCCGCGTCAGCCTCCCCTCGCCGCGGTAGGGCGCAACCCGCGAGAGCAGCAGCCCGGAGACCGCCATCAGCGCGTCCGCCTCCTGTGCGATGCGCACGTTGCGCCTCCAGGGCGTCTCCCCGGGCTTGAAATAAGCAAAGATGTCCGTGCCATGTACCGTCAGCGCCATCGGAATGCCCAGCGCCCGCGCGACGAGGAGCCCCGCGTGCCCGTCCCGCGGCAGCATGTGCGCGTGGACGAGGTCAAAGGGCTTCTTCCTGTGCAGCCGTCTGGCGATGGGCAGCGCCGCGCGGGCTATCATCCGCCCGCCCAAAAGGCGCTCCCCCGCGTTGCCCAGCGTCAGGCAGCGCGGATAGTATACCGGTATGCCGTCGGTGACAGCCTCCTTGGGCGTCGCGGCGGCGACGGCCGCCTGCGCCGGGCGAAGCCGCGCCATCATCGGCATGACCCCCACGCAGGAAATCACGACGACCTCGTGCCCCCGCGCGCGCAGCGCCTTCGCCTGCTCGTGCACATAGAAGCAGTAGGGGGAATTGTCCGCCTGCCGGTGAATCATCATCAATATGCGAAGCCCCGCCATACGAACGCCTGCCTTTCCCCTGGAATTTTCTCCGATCAGTTCAATCAATTCAGGCATACTGCATCGTCAGGTATCGCTTCTCTCCCTGACTACAGTCTTTGATCGCTTCGCGAAAAGGAACCCTTGGGCTGCCGCCCAAACCTGCCTGAGGGATTTCATCCCTCAGACTCCCTTTTTCGCTTCGCGCTTATCCAATGCCCTGATACAGCGCCTTCCATTGCGCCGCCACCTGCGGCCAGGCGTAGCGCGCCGCGCGCTCGATGCAGCGCGCCGAGCGCGCCTCGTAGTCCTGCGCGGCGTCGATCAGGCGCGCGGCCTGCTCGCCCACGTCGCCGCAGGCGACGGAGAAGCCGACCTCGCCCTCCCCAAACTGCCCGTCAAAGCCCTGTCCGCGCGTGTAGAGCACCGGCACGCCCTGGCTCATCGCCTCCAGATACACCATGCCGAACGTCTCCGCCTCGGAGGGCACGAGCAGCAGATCGCAGCCCGCGTAGAAGCGCTTCATCGCCTCGCGCCCCTCGATGCGCCCGCAGAGGCGGTCGCCCTCGCGCAGCTGCGCCTTGAGCGCCTCCTCGAGCGGGCCGCTGCCACAGGCAGCAAAGACAAACGGCCTGCCGCTTCTGTCCGCCGCCTCGTGTACGGCGGCGATCGCGTCGAGCGGCCGCTTTCTGCGGTTGTAAAGCCCCGCAAAGCCGACGCGCACCATTCCTTTTAGCGGCCCGCGCGGGCTGCCCGTCAGCCAGGCGGGGTCGATACCGTTGGGGATGACTGCCGTCCTGCCCCCGATGGCCGCCCTGTCCTTGTCATGAAGCCAGCCGGAGAGCACCTTGTCCCGCCCCGCCCCGCTCAGAAAGACGACGTGACTCGCCCCGCGCAGGATGGCGCGCGCCAGCGGGCGCAGGTGCGGCTCGTATTTGTAGATGACCTCGATGTCGCTGTATCGCAGCGTCACGATATAGGGGATGCCCGTGCGTGCGCTCAGCCGTCTGGCGATGGAGCCGTCCGTAAACAGCGTGTGCGCATGGATGAGCGTCACGCCGCTCAGGTTGATGCTCCGCTCGATCTCGGGGACGCTGCGCTGCGCCTTGCGGAAGAACAGCAGCGCGTCGCTCTTTTTGACCGTCAGCGCGGCGTGCGTTTCGACGCCCTCCGGCCGGTTTTTGCCGAGATTTGCGGCACTCTTTTCCGGCACGAAGACCGTCTGCGCGATACCCTCGCGCTTAAGCGCCTCAAAGAGCTGTGGGAAGACCGTCGAGCCCGCCAGATTGCAGCAGATGTGCAGGATCTTCATGTCCTCTGCTCCTTCTTGATCCCGCCCGTCGTATCGCGCGAGCGGTCCTCGCGCAGGAAGGCGGGCAGCGCCGTGATGCCGCGCAGCGAGCCAAAGCCGTAGGCGAAATGGAACGCCGGGTAGAGGATGACCTCCACCGGGAAAAACCGCCAGCCCTTTTCCTTGGCGATGGTATAGGCATAGAAGAAGTCAAGCAGCAGATACGCGCCCCATTCGAGCGCCAGCAGCCCGCCAAAGAGCATGCTGCGCGTGAGCAGCGTCAGCAGCACGAGCAGGATCGTCGAGAGCACGAACGCCAGCGGCACGAAATGCCGCACGCCCATCGAGCCGGGCACCAGCGTCATCGTGATCACGTTCCATTTGCCGTTCATGAAGCCCATTTTCATGATGCCGCGTATCGTGTCCCGGCAGTAATAGAGCACGCGGATGTTGTGGTTGAGATAGATCTTCCCGCCGCTCTTGCGGATGCGGAAGTTGAGCTCGTTGTCCTGGTTGCGCGTCATGCGCTCGTCAAACCCGCCGATGCGCTCAAACAACGCGCGTTTGTAGCAGCCGAAGGGCACGGTATCGACATAGCCGTCCTCCTTCGTCAGGCGGTAGGTCGCGTTGCCCACGCCCAGCGGCGTGCGCAGCATCTCGGCGATGGCCTCGCCCATGAAGCCGCGCCCGCGCGTCTCAAAGACGCCGCCGGCGTTGTCGCAGTCCTGAGTGAGCAGCGTCTCCACGGACAGGCGGACGTAGTCCTCGGGATACTCCGCGTGCGCGTCAAGCCGGACGATAACCTCGCCGCGGCTCTCGCGGATGCCGATGTTCATCGCGTAGGGCACCGTGCGGTTCGGGTTGTCGAGCACGACGATCTGCGGATGCGCCTTCTGCAGCTCGTGCAGCAGCGCCACCGTGCGATCCTCCGAGCGGCCGTCCACAAAGAGGACCTCCATCAGCTCCGCCGGATAGTCCTGCGCGAAGATGGACGCCACACACGCCTCAATATACTTTTCCTCGTTGCGCACGGGCAGAATGACCGAAATGAAAGGCAGCTGCATGCTCTGTTCCCCACTTTATCGGAATAATCGGAAAGGATCAGTTTATTATACCACAACCCCCGTATAAAGAAAAGGCCAAACGGCGGCCTGAGGCTGCTTCCGCAGGCCGCCGCAAAAAAGGAGCCGCCCCCAGCGGGGACGGCTCCGAAGCCTCAGTACCACATCCAGTTCTTGAACCAGCTCATCGCGTCGCACCAGGCGCGCGGCACCTCCAGCCCGGAGGCCAGCGGATAAAAGCCGGCAAACAGCGCGGCGGCAAGGATCACCAGCAGCACGGCCAGCGCAAGCGCCGCGCGCGGCCGCTTCCTGTCCAGATACCGCAGCGCCTGCGCCGTCGCCGCGATGATCCAGGGCACGCTGGCGAAGTAGTGATAGATAAACGTGAGACGCGAGACGAGCATCCACGGCACATAGCCCGAGAGGAACGCCACGGCGATGACCGGCATCGCGCGGTCGTATTCGTCCTCCCGCCCGGAAATCGCCCGCAGCGCCGGCAGCGCGTTGCGCCAGACGCTGTAAAATAGCACGAAGAGGATCGCCGCCAGCCCCGTCCACCAGACGGCCGGGTTGCCGAACGCCATGATCGAGGAGGCCATGCCCGCGCCCTTGAAGTCCGCGCTGTAATACCACATCGGCTTCACGATCAGCGGCCACTCGTACCAGGGCGAGGCGAAGTAGTGCTCCGCGACGAGGTTCTTGTGGTATTCGAACATCGTCACCTGCGCGCTCCAAATCCGCTCAAACGTCCGCAGGTTCCATTGGATTTCGCCGTAATAGCGCAGATACGGAATGTAGCTGAGCACATAGATGACCACCGGCACGGCCACGAAGAACACGCAGCAGGCCGCGATCGTCAGCGCGCCGTTTCTCGCAAAGAGATTCGCCGCGCGCGCGAACGCCGGATGCTCGTCCCTGTGCGCCCCGGCATAGACGCTCTGACGCCAGAGCGAATAGAACCGCGCGAAGAAGAGAACCGCCAGCCCCACCGCGCCGTAGCAGCCGATCCATTTGCTCGCGATCGCCAGCCCCATGCAGGCGCCCGAGAGCGCCAGCGGCACGAGCGTGTCCCGCAGCCGCTGATGGTAAAAGCTCATCTGCATCCAGCGCGCCATCAGCATGAACATCAGCATCATGAACAGCACCGGGAAGGAGTCGATCGTCGCGATGCGCGTCTGCGTGAAGTGCATGCAGTCAAGCGCGAGCAGCAGCGCGCAGAGCGCCGCCCAGCGCGTCCTGTGGAACAGCTGCATCGCCAGCAGGTAGATCGCCGGGATCATCAGCACGCCGCACAGCGCGCCCGCAAACCGCCACGCGAACGGCGTCATGCCCATCAGGCGGATGCACCAGCTCATGAACACTTTGCCAAGCGGCGGATGCGTCGTCTCGTAGGTCGCCAGGCCGTGCGCGTGCTCGTAGCCCGTGCGCGCGTGGTAGATCTCGTCAAAGTACATGCTGTTGTAGTACGAGGGAACCTCCGGCACGGCGTCCTGCTCGTCGATGAGCTTCTCCGCGTCGTCGCCGCGCCCCTCGAGCGCGCCCTGCGCACTCACCAGCGTCATGGGCAGGGCATTTCCCTCTCCGTCGACCGCGGCGATCTCCCAGAGCGCGGAGCCCGCGCCCTTGAAGGTCACGCGCAGGCAGCGCCCCGTGAAGGAGAGCATGCCGCCGCTCGCCCCCGTGACGGCGCCGCTTTCGTCGGTCTTCGGCGTGCGCAGCGCGAGCCACTTGAAGCACTCGCCCCGGTCAAAGAAGGCATCCGTCTCCGGCCCATAGGTCACGCCGTCCTGCGATACCGCGAAGGAGAATTGCGTGTCCGAGATGCCGCCGTAATAATAGATGTGAAAGTCCTCCTGCGTCTGTCCGAGATCGAAGACGACGCTCTCCCCTGCCGCCGTGGAGGTGTAACCGGTCTGCGGCGCGCTCGTCGCGCCCAGGTTCCAAAAGGCGATGGCCGCATAGGCCGCCGTGATGGCCAGCAGGATCGCCGCGTCCCTTCGCGTCAGGTGCAGCCTGTAGTCCTTGGGCTGCAGCAGCTCCTCACGCATCCGCCGGTCTGCCGCGAAGATGGGCTCGCCATCCTCCTGCGCGGCCGTCTCCCGCGCGCGCGGCGCGGGCAGCGGCACGGGCGCCCGCCCCAGCGAGAGTGAAGCCGCCGTGAAGGCCGTCAGCCCCGCCGCCAAAAGCTGTACGACGGAGAGCAGCATACCCAGCCATTCGTTGGGCGCGATCAGGTACTTGAGCGCGAGCACGACGCCGATGTTGACCGCCGAGGCCGCGCTTGAGAGCACGGCGGAGAGCAGCAGCCGCGCGTCGCCCGTCTCCACATAGGCCAGCAGCAGCAGCGCCAGCGCGGGCAGAATGTATCGCTCGTGCATCTTCGTGCCCAGCGCGAAGACGAGCTGCAGCGTCAGCGCGCTGGCGAGCAGCAGCCGGCTGCGCCCCTGGCCGCGCAGGTAGACCGCGATGCCGGCCGCAAAGGCGAGCATCATCAGCGCGACACCCAGCTGCCCGTAGGTGACGGGGCCGAGCACGCTCTTCGCGTTCTCCGCCCAGTTGCCGCCCAGCAGGTACATGAGGTTGCCGGTGGAGAGCGTCGCGTAGTCGTAGCTGCTCAGCGTCTCGACGTATTTGTCCACGAGCCACAGCGGCGAGGCCTGCTTCACCGAGAACGGCAGCGCGATGGCCAGCGTCACGCCCACGCCCGCCAGCAGGCCCAGCAGCACGCTGCGGCGCGTCCTGCTTTTCTCCTGCGCCTCCATGCCCCGGCCAATGACGTCGCGCACAAGCGCCGCGATGCCCAGCGGCACGAGCAGGCCCGCCTGCGGCTTGGTCAGCACGGCCAGCGCAAACAGCGCGATGGCCGCCGTCCATCTGCCCTCCTTCGCCGCAAGCAGCATCAGCACCAGCAGCAGCGCGAGCACGGCGTCGATCTGCCCCCAGCAGGCGCCGGTCAGTACATACGCCGGGTTCAGCGCCATCAGCGCGGCGATGCCCAGCGCGGCGCGCCCGCCGAGCCTCTTTTGGGAGGCCGCGAACATCAAAAGCGCGAGCGCGATGTCGCAGGCGATGGGCGCCGTCTTGATCAGGAACTGCCCCTCCATACTGCCAAGCGAGAGGCCCAGCAGCCGGGCAAGCAGCCCCTGCGCGCCCAGCACGAGCAGATAGGCCGGCGGATAGTCGCAGAAATAGCCCTCTTCATAGAAGTTCGCCGGGCCGGAGGCGGCCATCTTCCCCGCCCACGCGCCATAGCAGCCCATGTCGACGTCATACCCCGGCACGACCGCCGCCAGCACGAGCCGCAGCACGGCCGCCACCGCGATCAGCGCGGCCAGCGCCGGATAGACCCGGCGCATCTCCCGGCTGTCTGCCAGCATAAAGCGCGCGATGAGCAGCGCCGCGAGCAGGTAGATCGCTGCGATGCCCGCCTGTGCGGGGATCGGGGAGGCGGAGCCGCTCTGCGCCTTCTGCTCCTTCTGCGGCGCGGGCGTCGCGATGTCAAGCACGCTCGCCCCGACGGGCGCCTTCTCCACCTGCTCCAGGCAGGCGTCCGCAAACCAGGCGCGGCCCGTGTTCTCCGCGCCGTAGCCGCCCAGGCGCAGGCAGACGGTCGCCTCGCGCTGATCCTTGCCCGTCTGCGCGTAGAGCGTGACCGTCGTCCATGCCCCGTCCGTGTCGTAGACGCTCTCGCTCGTGCCGTAGATGTTCAGGAACGAGACGTTCGCGCCGGTCTTCGCCGGGTCGATGCCCTCCGCGCGCACGCGGGCGGTCAGCCGGTAAGTCGCGTTGGGGCGCACGGCGACGGTCTGCTCAAAGCGCGCGTCGTTCTCCGCCGCATTCTCGATGAGCACAGCGTGCGTCCCGTCCTCAAGCGTCACAGCCTCCAGATACGACGCGCCGGCGCTCGTCACCCACATGCCCTTCTCCCAGCCGTCGGGCATGTCCCCGGTCACGGCCGAAAAGTCGCCGTTTGTGAGCAGGTTGCCCTGTGCGGCGGGCTCGTCCTCCCGGCCGCACAGCGCCCAAACGCCCAGCAGAGCAAGCACGGCCGCCAGCAGCAGCGCGAGCATCACGCGCCCTTGCTTCCCGTTTTTCATGAATCAGCCTCCGAATCTTCGCCCGCGTCACACCATCGGGCCCTGATAAGGGAAAGCGTTCACGATGTGCGTCGTGCGCGTTCCCTGAATCTCGATCACGTCAAACCGGGCTTGCCTGCCCATCAGGCCGTGCTTTATCATGTAGTGGATCGCGCCGCGGCAGATGCGCCGCTGCTTCTCCCGCGTGACCGCCTCGCGCCCCGACGCGCCGCTTTTCGTGCGCGTCTTGACCTCGACGAAGACGATCACCGCGCCGTCCCGCGCGATGAGGTCGATCTCCGCGCCGGGCGCGACGTAGTTGTGCGCGAGGATGTCGTAGCCCTTGTCCCGCAGCAGCTGCTCGGCGCGCACCTCGCCCAGCGCGCCGCTTCTGCGGGAAGCGCCCGCGTCCCTGTCCATGCCCGCCCCCGTCAAACGGTCACAAAGTGGCCGATGAACGTGCGCCTGTGCGCCGGGCAGGGGCCGTACTGCCTGAGCGCCGCGATGTGCTCCGCCGTGCCGTAGCCCTTGTTCTTCGCGAAGCCATACTGCGGATACTGCGCGTCCAGCTCGCGCATGAGCCGGTCCCTCGTCACCTTCGCCAGAATCGACGCCGCCGCGATGGAGTAGCACAGCGCGTCGCCGTGGATGATGCCGCGCACCTCGCCCGCTACGTCGAGCCGGCTGACCGCGTCCACGAGGAAGAGGGCGCAGGGCGCGTCCTTCGCGGCCTCGGCCATCGCCCGCTTCGTTGCCTCCAGGATGTTGATGCGGTCGATCTCCTCCGGCGAGGCCAGCGCCACGCGCGCATAGACCGCCGTCTCGAGGATTTTGTCGTAGAGCGCCTCGCGCCGCTTCTCGGTCAGCTTCTTGCTGTCGTCCACGTAGAGCAGCAGCGGCTCCGGCGGCATGACGACGCAGGCCGCCGCGACGGGCCCGCAGAGCGGCCCGCGTCCGGCCTCGTCGATGCCCGCGAAGACCGTGCCCTTCGCCCAGAGCGCCCGGTCGGTCTGCGTGATCTCCTCAAGCCGCGCGTTCCAGTCCTTCCTCATGCCCGTACCTCCGGCGCGCGCTGCAGCGTCACGCGGCCCAGCTTGCCCGCGCGGAATTCGTCGAGCACGACCGCCGCGCCGCGGTCCGTGTCGCAGACGCCGCCCGGCAGCAGCCAGCCGCGCCCGCGGCAGACGGCCTCCAGCAGCGCAAGGCCCTCCGCGTCCGTCTCCTTGAGGCGGAAGCGCCTGACCGTGTCCTCCCGCTTGTTCTCCATCAGCCAGGTGAGCAGGCGGATGGCGAGCATCTGCTGATCCATGATCTGGTCGTTGATCGTGCCGACAAACGCGAGCGCGCGCGCGTCGGCCTGGTTTTCGAGCTTGGGCCAGAGCAGGCCCGGCGTGTCCAGCAGCTCCAGATACGGCGTGACGCGCACCCATTGGTTGCTGCGGGTGACGCCCGGCCGGTCGCCGGTCTTGGCGATGGCCGCGCCGTTCAGCCGGTTGGTGAAGGTCGATTTGCCAACATTGGGCACGCCGACAATCATCACGCGCACGGTCTTTTTGACGCCGCGCGCCGCCATGTGCTCGACCAGGTCGGCGCACAGGCGCTCCACGCGCGAAAGCACGTCCTTCGCGCGCCCGCGCACGCTGTCAAAGCTCATTGCCTCCAGCCCCTGCGCGCGATAATATTGAATCCAGGCGCGCGTCTGCGCCTCCTCGGCCAGATCCGCCTTGCCCAGCACGAGCAGCCGGCGCTTGTTTTTGACCAGCTCCGCAAGGTCGGGGTTGCGGCTGGCGCGCGGAATGCGCGCGTCGCACAGCTCGATCACCGCGTCGACGCGGGAGAGCTGCCCGGCGAGCTGGCGCTTGGCCCGCGCCATGTGGCCGGGATACCAGTTGATTGTTTTGTCCTCGGCGCGAAGCATCGTCTCGTCGTTCATCGGGGAACCTCCATAACGGGGCATTTGGGGTTTACAGGATAAAGAAAAAAGAACCGCCGGAAACCTCCGGCGGTTATTCGCACAATTACCTCTCGCGAATCTTGGCGGCCTTGCCGGACAGATTACGCAGATAGTACAGCTTCGCACGGCGAACCTTGCCGCGGCGGAGCACCGTAATCTTGTCAAGACGCGGGGAATGCAGCGGGAAGGTACGCTCCACGCCGATGCCGTAGGAAACACGGCGGAGGGTGAAGGTCTCGCGGACGCTGCCGTTGCGCTTTGCGATGCAGATGCCCTCGAACGCCTGAAGACGCTCGCGCTCGCCCTCAACAACCTTCACCATGACGCGGACGGTATCGCCGACGTTGAACTTGGGAAGATCCTTCTTGAGCTGCTCGCTTTCGATCGCACGGATGATCTCACTCATGTGTCGATTTCTCCTTTCCTCATAGACGTTCATGACCGGCGCGACTTTGCCGACAGCGGAACGCCCGTTTCATACGGGGTCTATTATAGCATTGACCCGTGCCATTTGGCAAGAGTAATTTTTGGTTTTTCCCGGGTTTGGGGCTCCTTTTTGCCCTTCCTGCGCCGTTCATCCGCTCAGGAGGCCTTCTCCCTCGCCCCGGCGTGCTTTCCATCGAAGATGGCGTCGTCCAGCTCGCCCGTGCGGCGGGCCACAATCGCCGCGGCAATCGCGGCGGAGGAGACGTTGGTCAGCGTGCGCATCATGTCGGAGATCGTGTTGATGGGCACCAGCAGCACGGGCCAGACCGCCGTGCAGCCGGGCATGCCGATGCTCGTGCCCAGCGAGGCTGTAAAGTCCGCGACGCGATCGCTGACGCCCACGCGCTCGCGCAGGGCGGAGATCGTCACGGGCAGCGTGCCAACGCTCGCCTGCGTCGTGAACGCCGTCACCTGCGCCGGGAAGATCTTGCGGAAGAAGCGCACGGGGCTGAGCCTGGCCTGCGCGGCGATCAGTACCGAGCCAATCCCGTAGGTGAACACGAAGCAGACGCCGTAGATCACCGCGACCAGCAGCAGCAGCTGTCTGAGCGCCTCCCGGCTCGTCAGCAGATTGCTCGCCGAGCCCGCGATCAGCGCGAGCACGGCATAGGGCGTCAGCTCCATGAAGAAATCCGTGACCGCGAAGACGATCCTGCGAAGCGCCTCCACGCCCCGGCAGAACGGGGCGACGGCCTCCGCTCCCTCCTGCCGCTCGACGGCGAGGCAGGCGATGGACAGCACCAGCGCGATGAGGATGATGCCCGGCACGTTGTTGTTCACGATATCGCCCAGCACGTTGGACGGGAAGAGCCCGCGCAGCACCTCCGTCAGCGGGCGCGTCGTCCCCGCGTAGGCAGAGAGCGTGCTCTCCTCCAGCGCGTCGATCTGCGCGAAGACGGAGGATGCCGTGCTGCCCAGATTCAGGCCAAGGCCCACGATAAGGCTCAGCAGGACGGCCAGCGCGGACTGGAGCAGCAGCCAGAATACGGACTGCGCGCCGATGCGCTTCATGCGCTTCCCGCTGCCCAGGCGGATGAAGCCGGACAGGATGGAGATCAGAATGACCGGCGCGACCAGCAGCGTGATGAGCTGAATGTACAGGTCGCCGAGCAGATCCACCCAGACGAGATAGGCGTTGTCCTTCGAGGCGAAGACGAGGCCGATGACTGCGCCCAACGCGAGCGCGATGATCATGCGGGGCGTCCAGTCCACGCCCCGCCTGTCAAGGAAGCGCAGGAAGACAAACGCCAGCAGGACGATATCCAGCGCGAGAAACGGAATCCATTGGATTCCCAGCAATACGCTCATG
>SFFC01000037.1 GCA_004556985.1 Clostridiales bacterium
CGGCCCCGGCAGAACTCGCGCACCGTGCGCAGGATGTTGGAAAGCGCGTCCGGCGAATGCGAATAGTCGAGAATCATTCGGTACGGCGTCGCCGTGCCGAGCATCTCCACGCGCCCTGGCACGCTCACGACCGCCTCGAGGCCCTTGCGGATATCCTCCAGCGAGACGCCGAGGATCAGCGCGCAAGCCGCGGCCGCCAGGGCATTGTAGACGTTGAACATGCCCGTGAGCAGCAGATGAATGCGCTCGGTATGCAGGTTGCGCAGATTGATCGTAAAGGATACGCCCGACTCCGTGATTTCGATGTCGCGCGCAAAGAGATCGGCCTGCTGGCTGATGCCGTAGGTCAGCAGAGGACAGCTCAGATCCTTGCAGACCTCGGCCGCCGTTTCCTCGTCGACGTTGACCGCCGCGTTGCGGGCCATGCCCTCGCTGAAGAGCAGGCGCTTGGCCTCAAAGTAGTTCTCCATCGTGCCGAAGAAGTCGAGATGATCCTGCGAGAGGTTGGTATAGGCCGCCGCCTCGAAGGTCACGCCGACCAGCTTGCGCAGGTAGAGCGCATGGGCCGAGACCTCCATGCAGACCACCTGCACGCCCGCGTCCGCCATGATGCGCAGGATGTCGAACATCTCGATCGGGTCGGGCGTCGTCAGATGGCTCGGCAGCTTCGTCGTGCCAGCGATGCAGCCCGTCGTGCCGATGATACCGCAGCTCATGCCCGCGGCCTCGATGATACTCTTGAGCAGATAGGTCGTGGTCGTCTTGCCCTTCGTGCCGGTCACGCCGATGAGGCGCAGCCGGCGCTCCGGATGGCCGTTGAACGCGCTGGCGATGCGCGTCATCGCGGCGCGAACGTCCGTCACGACCACCTGCGGGCAGTCAAGCGGGAGCTCGCGCTCCACGACCAGCGCCGTGCATCCGTTTGAAAGGGCCTGCGGCGCGAAATCATGTGCGTCGACACGCCCGCCCCGGATGCAGAAGAAGAGGCCGTCCCTGCATTTTGCCCGCGAATCCGCCGTCAGCACCCCGATGGGCGTATCTTCTCCGGAGGTGATCCTCACCAGCTCCGGCATGCCTTTCGTCAATGTCGCAAGATCCATCGTCATTCCTCCATTGTTTGCTCTACGGCACCTCAAAGGTCACCGTCACCGCCGTGCCCGCCGCTGCGTAAGCGCCTGCCGACGGGCGCTGCCGCACGGCAATGCCGTCGCCCTGCGCTTCAAGCTCCAGGCCGCTCTGCCGCAGCGCCTGCGCGCTCTCCCGGACAGGCAGGCCGATCACATCGGGCACCTGCGTATATTCCCCGGCCGTCGGCGCGCTGATGCCCCTGACATAGAGCATCGCGCAAAAGCCCTCCGACACCGTCGTTCCCGCCGGCGGAAGCTGGCCGGTCACCAGCGAATTCGTTCCGTCCGTCACGCTGTCGATGCCCAGCTCCCGCAGGATTGCCCGCGCATCGGTCACGTTCATGCCCGTCACATCGGGCATGGTCACCTTCGCCCGCTCCGCGCTACCGTCCGTTTTGGGCACGCCCAGCAGCGGCAGAATCTCCGAAAAAATCTGCGCGGCAAACGGCGCCGCGGTCGTTCCTCCGTAATCCGGCTGCACCTGCGCCTCGTCCACGATCACCAGCAGCGCCACCTTCGGGTTTTCCACGGGCGCAAAGCCCACAAACGAGCCGATGTGCAGGTTGCGCACAATCTGTCCGTCCCGGTAAATCTGGGCCGTGCCCGTCTTGCCGCCGACGCTGTAGCCGTCGACCCGCGCGTTCTTGCCGCCGCCCTCCGAGACAACGCTGTAAAGCAGCTCGCGCATCGTCCGGCTCGTCTCCTCGGTAATCGGGCTGGCGACCACGGTCGGCGCGGTCGTCTCCAGGACGTCTCCGTCCTCGCTTAAAATGGCCTCCACCAGATAGGGCTTCATCAGCCGTCCCCCGTTGACCACCGCGCAGGCCGCCGTGATCATCTGAATCGGCGTCACCGCGACGCTCTGCCCAAAACCGATACGCGCCAGATCGACATTCTTAACCCGGCTCGCAGGAATCAGGATGCCGGAGGCCTCGCCGTACAGGTCGATACCCGTCGCCGAGCCCAGTCCGAACGCATGCAGATACTGATACAGCCGCTCGCTGCCCAGCCGCAGCGCGATCTGCGTGAAGACGGGGTTGCAGGAGTTTTGCAGCGCCTGCTTCATCGTCTCCGCCCCATGCGGCGCGCCCCAGCAGCGCACCGTGCTGCCGTCGACCGTGATGCGCCCCGAGCAGTAAAAGCCCTCCTGCGGATTGGTAGCTCCGCAGTCGATGGCCGATGCCGCTGTGAGCATCTTGAAGGTCGATCCCGGCTCGTACACGTCGCTCAGCGTCGTGATGCGCATGAGCTGGGCGAGCCTTTCGGCGTCCTCCCGGGGCGGGTCGGCCGGGTCGTAGGTCGGATACATCGCCATCGCCAGCACGGCGCCCGTGTTGACGTCCATCGCGATCGCCTGCACGCCCTGCGCTTCATTGACCTGCGCGCATTCCCGCACGGCCCGCTCCACGGCGGCCTGCACCTCGCGGTCGATCGTCAGACGGATGGTCTTGCCCGCCGTCGCGGGCACGTAGAGCGTCACGCCGTCGGGCAGCGTTCTCGCCCGCGCGTCGACCTCTGTCACCAGCCTGCCCGGCTCGCCGGCCAGGACATCCTCGTAATACAGCTCCAGTCCGCTCTGGCCGACGCCGTCCACATTGCAAAGGCCCAGCACCTGCGACAGGAGCGTACCCATAGGATACCACCTGCTGACGTCTTCGTCAAATGCCAATCCGCTCAGACGCTGCGCATCCGGATCATTTTCGCTCAAAAGAATGGCGCGTAGCCTGTCCGCGTCCTCGCGCTGCACCTGCCGCGCCAGCGTCACCGTCGCGGCCGAGGTATTTTGCAGCTTCTTGAGAACCGTCTCCGCCGGCAGCCCGAGTTCCCGCTCGAGCACCTGCGCCATTCCCTCCGGGTCGCGGACGTCCCGCGTGCGTGCGCTGAGGATGAAACTGGTGACCGACTGCGCCAGCAGCCGGCCGTTCGTGTCGACGATGTCGCCTCGTCTGGCCGCGACGACGCCGCTGCGCGTCCATTGCTTCGTGCCCCGCGCCGTCAGCTCCTGCGCGCGAAACACCTGCAAATTCACCAAGCGCGCGAAGACGCAAAGAAAAAGGAGAAAGAATCCGCCGGACAACAGAACCAGCCGCTTTCGTACGGTGGCTCCCGGTGACCGCAAGCCCTCTCACTCCCCAATATGCAGCACGTCAAGAAGCCCCAGCAGGATGTCGAGCACACCCAGCTTCGGCTTTTCCTGTTTCTGTACCGGATTGTTCGCCCCGTCCTCGCCCGTCTGGATGTAGATTGTCCGGGTTTCGGCGCGCTCCGGGCGCAGCATGCCCAGCTCGTTCTGCGCCAAGTTGCGGATACGCTCGCCGTTTCTGGCCAGCTCCAGCTGCTGCTCAAGCTTCTCGTTCTCCCGCTCGATGGCGATGGTTTTGCTCTGATACGCCGCAATGCTGTTTTGCAGGTTGACGGCCGTCACCATCTTCTGTCCCCAAGCCGCGATGATCAGCAGAATGGCCGCACCGATGACGATGCAGGCTGCCACGTCGCCCTTGGCCTTGCCGGCCTCCCGCGCCAAGTGGTCGATCATGCCCTCCCGCTGCGGCGCGCGGCGCACGAGCGGCTCCTGCTGCGGCGCGGCCGTCTGCGCATCTTCGGTCTCGAAGATCGGCGTCGGCGTCTCGCGCCAGGGCCGCTCCACGCGGTAGCCCGCCCGATTGTGATCGATCAGCTCCTCCTGCCGGGAGCCCGCCGGCACCTTTGCAATGTACAGCCGGTTTTCCGCCTCCTGCGCGCCATGCCGGTAACCGGAGGACGCATATTTTCCGCGCGTGCTTTTCGCGTTCGTCATCAGTGTATTCACCTGCCTTTCCTTCAAGAACCGGCCCGTCCGCCGGATGCGCCTGGCGCAGCGCCTGCGCAGGCCCGCGCTGCCGCCGGCGCTCAGGCGCCCCGTGCGGCATCACTGCGGATATTTCTCATAGACATAGTCAGCCAGCGTGTCAAACTGCGCTTCCGTCTCCGCCTCCATTCTGGCATAGACCTCAGCATCCCAGATCTCGATGTAATGATTCAGCCCGACGAACACGATATCGCGCGTCAGGCCGATTTTGGCTCGAAGCTTGGCCGGGATGAGTACCCGGCCCTGGGCGTCCATGCTATTGCCCGAAAAGGAGACGCTCATCAGATAGCGCTCATATTGCAAACCGATTTTGTCCATCGGATTGATCTGCGAGAGCCGTTCAAGCTGCCTGTCCCAGATCTCCTTGGGATAGATCGCCACGGCTGTCTTGTTGGGGTTGATCGTGATGGTGAAGTCCTCTCCCAGCGCATCACGGTAGGAGGCGGGGATGATGACGCGGCCCTTGCCGTCAAGGGAGTGATCAAACGAGCCCGAAAACGCCAGATGAGCCATGTTTGACATCCCTCCTTCCCCAAACTAACCACTTCGCTCCCTTACTCGTCTACTTTACACCATTTGCCACCACTTTTCAAGCACCTTCCCGATGAAGATTTTGCTAAATCACCCGATTGCCCGTAACATTTATGTAACAAAACGCTGCGGCAGGTTTTCCCCGCCGCAGCGTCTCCCCGGTTTTTCTTTTCACCGCTTTGCCGCGCCTGTTTTCGGTCTGCGCGGCGCTTTCCGATATCCTTCCCGGAGCTGATGACAGGGCAGCTTCCGGCAGGATAAAAAAAGAAGCGCTCTCTCAGGAGCGCCTCCGCTTGTCTATTCTCCGTCCCCTGGCGTGACCTCCAGGAGTCTGAACCCGAGCGCGTCGCAGGAGACCAGGTCGTAGCGAACGCCCTGGTACCAGCCGTTAAAGCCGCGCTGCACGCTCTGCCCATGCAGATGGCCGTACACGCAGCGCCGGACGCCATAGTCGCTGAGCAGCTGCGTAAACGCCGTGCCGGCGCGCAGGTTTTCCGGCAGCAGCGGCGGATAATGCATCATCGCCACGATGCTGCGGCCCTGCGCCAGGCGCGCCGCCTCCTTGAGTGACATTTCCAGCCGCATCGCCTCGCGGCGATAGAGCTTCTCGTCCTTCTCCTGCGCCCCGGCGGCAGGCGGAATCGTCCAGCCCCGCGTCCCGCAGAAGACGTACGGCCCAATCACGCAGGCGTCGTTCTGCACGGCGGCCATGTTTTCGGGCAGACAGGCGCGCAGCTGCGTCAGCGAAGACCACCAATAGTCGTGGTTGCCGCGCAGGATGAGAATCCGGCCCGGCAGACTGCCGATGCGCCGCAGATCCCCGACCGCCGCGCCCAGCTGCATCGCCCAAGAGATATCCCCGGGGATGAGGACGACGTCCTCCTGCGTCACGCGCGCGCACCAGTCGTCGCTGATGCGCTCAAAGTGGTTTTCCCAGTGCGAGCCAAAGACGTCCATCGGCTTTTTGTCGCCTCCCGGCAGATGCAAATCACCGATCGCGAATATCCTCACGCCTTCACCCCGCTATGTCCCCGGACGGTTCAGTTGTCCTCGTCCTCGTCGTCGTCATTATCGGCTTCCTTGCTCTTCTCCTCTTCCAGAGAGATCTGCTCGCCGATTTCCTCGGGCATATCCTCAGGAAGGGCCTCGAGCTCGATCTCCTCCATCTCGGAGACATCCTCCATGTCCAAGGACACGTCGGGGCTCTCCTGCTCCTCGATGGCGTCGTCGCGCAGGCCCTGCTGCTGGTTCATTTCCTTGTAGCACATGTAGCAGACGTCCTTGCCGGGCATAACGGGGTTTTCGTTGCAGATCGAGCAGAGCTCGAACGGATCGTCGAGCGCTTCGCCCTTCATCTCGCGCTTGCACACCGGGCAGTAGAGCTCTTCCTCCCGGATGTAGTTGAGTTCGCACCGCGGACACTTGATAAAGCCCATAGGCCAATCCTCCTGATTATGCTTCTATTCCGTATATTTCCTTGGCAGCAGGCTGCCAATTCTATTGCTGTGATTGCCAATCTGCGCTACACTGCTGTATGGCCAGGGGCCAGGACAACCAAGGAGGTACTCCCATGAAGCACACCCCGAAGATGATGAAGCACCTGACAGCGCCGGCTCTCGCGCTCGCGCTGCTCTGTCTTCCGGCCGCTCAGCCGGCAGGCACGGCAGCCGCCGCGTTCGACGCACATTATACATCAGCTTTCCTGTCAGCGCAAGAGCAGAGCGCAGGAAATCTTCTGAATTCTGACCGCGCGCGCTACGGTTTGACCGCGCTGACGCTCGATCCCGAGCTCTGCCGGATCGCGCGCATCAAGTCGCAGGACATGCGCGACAACCAGTATTTCTCGCATACCTCTCCGACATACGGCGACGCGCGCGCCATGCTCCGGCATTTCGGCTATGCCTTTGACGCGGCGGGCGAGAATATCGCGCATCATCGCGACGTCGACAAGGCGCAAGCGGCGCTGCTCTCCTCGCCCTCACACAGGCGCAACCTGCTCAGCAGCGCGTACACGAAGGTCGGCATCGGCATCGCCCAGGACAAAAGCGGCATCTATCTGACGCAGATCTTCTGCCGCTGAAGCAGGCCTCGCACTGCGAGCGCACATGGGAAAGCGCGCCCATCCCGCAGCGCTCCCTCGCGGGCAGCACAGCGGCCTCCAGCGGCGTGAGCGCCGGAAGGAAGACGACGTTCATGCCTATCCGGCGCACAGAGGATTGATTTCGTTGTCTCATGATAAATCCCTCCCGGTTCATCCTATGCCGGAAGGGATTTTTTGCGCGGTCAATCTGCCCTCGCCTCACTCAAGCAGCCGCAGCAGCAGGCGGTCGAGCGCCGCGTCGTCACGCATCGCGCCGCGCTTAATGTCGTAATCCGTCTCCACGCACAGGCGAACGCAGGCCTCCATCTGCGCCGCCGTCCGCCTTCCGCTCTGACGCAGCAGCCGCGTCACGGCGAAGGGCGGCGTACCCAGCGCTTTCGCCATCTGCGCCTGCGACACGCGCTCGTCGCGCATCGCGCACAGGTACATGAGCTGGCGGTAATGGCGCGTGATCATCGCGAGAATGCCGATGCGCTGCTCCCCGGCGGAGAGCAGGATGTCAAGCAGCGCAAAGGCCTCCTTCGCCTTGCCCGCCGAAAGCGCATCCGCCATGGCAAAGACGGTGCTCTCCACAGTGCGCGTCGCGACGGCCTCGATGTCCTCGCCCGTGATACTGTCCCTGTCCGCCGCGTAGGCCGCCAGCTTGGCCAGCTCGCCCGAAAGCAGCGTCAGGTCGCGCCCGCTGGTGAAGGCGAGCGCCTCGCAGGCCGTCCTGTCCATCCGCTTGCCCAGCGGGCGAAGCTGCTGATTCATCCATTTGAACAGGCTCGCGTCGTCAAGCGCGTCAAAACTGACCGCGCCGGGCATTGCAGCGAGCGTTTTGGCGAGCTTTTTGCGCTTGTCGATTGCCTCGCCCGCGTCAAAGACCAGGCAGGTCGTCTGCGGCACGCGCGGCAGATAGGCGCAAAGCGCCTCGCTCTCCTGCGCCTCGTCCCTGGCCTTGCCCGCCGCGAGCAGGGCACAGTCGCGCACGATGATCAGCCTGTAATCGCTCATCATCGGCAGCGTCTCGCAGCTTTCGATGATCTGCTGCGCCGTCGGCGACGAGAGTACGGTTTTGTTCACGCTCTCCAGCCCGGGCGCCATCGTCTTCTTTTCCAACGCGGCGAGCGCGCTGCGCCGGATGAACGCCTCCGTCCCGTAGAACAGATAGACGTTTTCCACCGTTCCCGCCTTGAGCGCGTCAAAGAATGCCCACTGATCCACCGTTCATTCCTCCACCATGCCGGGGTTGCGCATCAGCGCGCCGCGCAGCTCGACGCCGCCGGCCGGCAGCTCGCGCTGCTCGCCCTCAAAGTAAAGCCTGACAACCTGCGCCCTGCCGCCCTCCGTGAGCGTGTTAACCATCGCGTAGACCGCGATGCGCTCCTGCCTCTCGTCAAGGGAAGCCAGCGCTATCGCAAAGCGCTCCGACAAATTGACGAGGATTTCGTCCTCCCCGGTGTAGATGGCGAGCACGTCCTCCCCGCTCAGCGTCTGCGGCAGCGCGAGGACGCCCTCTTCCTGCGACAGACGCATCAGGCCCGTCAGCCGCTCACGCGGGTCGTCCTGTCCGCTCTGCGCGACGGTGCGGCTGACCCGGCGCAATTTTGCCTCGTCCATCCCCTGCGCATAGAACACGCAGGGCGCACCCAGATAAGCGCCAAAGTCGCCGCGCGTGGCCATGGCGCTCCCCAGCGCAATCTCCCGGCCATCCGGCGTCTCCTCCTCCTGAAAGCCGGAAAGGCTTTCCTCGCCGATGACGATTCTGAGGCCTTCCACGCCGGGGATGAATCCCATCAGCGTGTCGGTTAGCATCGCAGCGTAGATCGCGCGCGTCAGCCCTGCCTCGTCAAGCGCCTCATCCAGCAGCGCACTGAAGCGGATCTCGATGGCGCGATAGGCGCCGTCCTCCGTCCAGATGATCTCCGGCATCTCCTCGATATAGCTCATCGGCGCAGGAACCAACTGCGCGGCCAGCGCCATGTCCGTCCCCCGGCCCAGCTCGCCGAGCAGCGTGTAGAGCGAATCGATCGCCGTTCCCGCAGCGATGTCAACGCTGCGCACCTCCGGCAGGATAAACCGGCCGTCCGTCGTGGGGAAATACAGCGTCGCCAGGCGCGTCACGCGCTCGCCGCTCTGGCGCTGCTCCTCCAGCCTGGCGTATTTGGCCGCCGTGTCGAGGTCGTCCGCGCGCGTCAGCGTGCCCACGGAAACCGTCGCGCCCAGATCCAGCCCTTCCTCCCGGCCGCCGACCAGCACATTGACATAGGAAATCTCCGCAAATTCCGTCAGCGTGTTCGTCACAGCCTGCCGGACGGCAAAGAGCTCCTGCGGCCCGAGCTCCCGCACGCGCGCGGGCAGGTCGACCGTCGCGATGTCGCCGGAAACCTCCAGCCGGCGCACGGCGTTGGGCTGGCCCATGTCCGGCCACTGCACGCCAAACGCCTCCGCTTCTTCGGTAAAGGGGCCGTCCAGCAGCGCGCAGAGCGCCGCCTCGGCGCGGCTCGTGCCGCCCCCGACCGTGATGCGCCGCGTCACAGGGACCAGCGTCGTGCCGTCCCCGTGAAAGAAGTAGAGCGTGACGGTCTCCGTCCGCTCCGCCCAAGCATCCTCCTGCGGTCCCTGTGGCCCTTGCGAAAACGGCGCCTGCGCCAGGTCGGTCATCGGCCGCTCCTCGATGCCCGCCATGCAGCCGCCAAGCAGCAGCGCCGTCATCAGCAGCGCGCCCGCCAGCGCCGCACGCCTGCCCCGTTTCATCGTCATCTCCGTCATGCCTCTCTCCGTCCCGGTCAATCGCGAATCATCAGTGACTCAAGCGTCGAGGGCGTCATCGCCCAGTTGTCCGCCGCACGCACCAGCGCGACGGATTCGCGCACGATCTCCGCGTCCCCGCCCGCCGTCGAGCGCAGCGACGCATTGAGCACGACCGTCGCCGTCCGGCCGTCCAGCGAAACCGTTCCCTGAGAGACCGTGTAGTCAAGCAGCGAGACGTCCGCCCGGCGCATCTGCGCCTCAAAATCACTCAGCGTCGGAAGCTGCCCGCCCTTTTCCGGCGTCAGCAGCTGATAAACCTGCGCCCAGTTTCGCGCCTGCCAGCCCTCCAGAATCATCGTCATCGCGCGGTGCGGCGTCAGCAGCACGGCCTCGTCCCGCGAGCAGGCGCCCAGCACCACCGAGAGATTCGTCTGCGTGCGGTCAAAGCAATAGAGCGGAATGCGCTCCGGCGCGTCATCGTCGGTCTGCGCGACCATGAGCTGCACGCGCTGATAGCGGCCGCCCTCCGTCAGCGACAGCACGAGGGACTGCACCGCCAGATTTCTGCGCAGCGTCGCCTCCTCCTGCCAGCTCTCCTGATCCTCCCAGTCCTGCGGCGCGCCGTCCGGAGCGCCAAGAAACGCGCGGCTGAGCGTGACGAACGCCGTCGCGCCCTCGCCCGTGACGGAGAGCACCTGCGTCCCCTGCGGGAAGAGCGCCGTCAGCTGCCCATGCAGCGCGTCAGGCCCCGCGACGAGCTGGTCGACGATGCTCCGGGCCACCGTCTGGTCGCGCGTGATGTCGAGTACCGCGCTCTGCGCGCCCAGCAGCTCCGTCTGCCGGTAGCGGTAGTAGAGCGTGACGTCCATCGTGTCGCTGGAGGGCTCCGTGCCCAGCAGATGCGAAAAATCCGGCTCCTGCGTCGCCTCAGGCGCCGCCGTCTCCTCCCTGAGCGACCGGTTGAGGCCGGCGGACACGGTGGTCATCAGGCTTTCGCAGACCTGCGCCAGCGGCTCCGCGAAAAAGCAGAGCATGAGCGCGAGCAGCACGCAGACAACGATCTTTTTCATGAAACCCCTTTCCCCGTCACTTCACCGGCAGCTGCACGATGAAGGTCGTGCCCTTGCCCGGCTCGGACTGCACCGTTACCGAGCCCGCATGCAGCCGCACGATCTGCTGCACGATCGACAGTCCCAGGCCCGTTCCGCCCGTGTCCCGGGAGCGCGCCTTGTCCACGCGATAGAAGCGGTCAAAGACGTGCGGCAGGTCCTCCTGCGGAATGCCGACGCCCGTGTCCGCGATCTCCAGCACGGCGTCGCGCCCCTCCCGATGCAGCGAGACCGCAATCTTCCCGCCGTCGGGCGTGTACTTGATGGCGTTTTCGATGATGTTGTAGCAAACCTGCGCCAGCTTGCCCGGATCGGCAAACATCTCGCAGTCGTCGGCAATCGACGTCTCCAGCGTCTGCGCGCGCTTCTTCGCCAGCGGCGCCAGCCGGCGCACGCTCTCGCGCACGGTCTCCGCAAAGAGCATCCGCTCGCGGCGCAGCTTGAGCTTGTGGCTGTCGATGTGCACGAGCGTCAGCAAATCCCCGACGACCGAGGACAGGCGGTCGATCTCCTTGTCGATGTCCCCCAGAAACTCGCGGCGCAGCTCCGGGTCCATGTCGTCCTGATACATCATGGATTCGACGAGGATCTTGATGGTCGTCAGCGGCGTCTTGAGCTCATGGGAGGCGTTGGAGACGAACTGGTTGCGCGCCTCATCGAGGTTGTGCACCTGCTCGCTCATCTGGTTGAACGCCTCGGCGAGCTGCGCCATCTCGCCCCGGCCCGGGACGTGGACGCGATGCTGATAGTCGCCTTTGGTCATGCGCTCGATGCCCGCACTCAGCTCCGCGACCGGACGCGTCACGATGCCGGAAATCAGGCCCGCGAGCAGCAGCACGACCGCCAGCGCCGCCAGCGAGATGGCGATCATCCTGTCGCGCAGGGAGATCAGCGAATCGACCGTATCCTGCACGGAGACGATCAGCAGCAGCGCGCCGCCGCCGCCTTCCTCCCCGAGCGCCTGCACGAAGCAGCCCCGCCAGACGCGGCTCGTGTCCCGACGCATCAGACCGTCAAACACGGAGGGCGCCTGCGTCTGTCCGCCGCCATCCTGCAGATGGAAGCCGTAGGCCGCGTCCGCCCCTCCCGCGATCACCTCGAAGACCTCGGAGAGCGCCAGCCTCGTGCCGCAGCGCTCGTCGAACGTGTCAAACTGCACCTTGCCGTCGCCGTCCACGATCAAAAGGCGGCCGCCGCTTTCACGGGCCGCCTGCAAAAGACGGACGTAAAACGCATCCGCCGTCTCGCTCTCCAGCCGGCCGCGCAGCGCCCCGGCCAGCTCCGCCGCCTCCGTCTTCTGCCGGCGGATCGTGTCCTCAAAAAGAGAATCGCTGACCAGCCGGATCGTCGAGGCGGCCACCGCATAGAAGGACACGCCGATCACCAGCAGGAAAGCGATCAGTATTTTGGTTCGGACGGAGTAAAACGGGTTAGTCTTTGTCCGTAAAATAATAACCCACTCCCCACTTGGTCAGGATGAATTCCAGGCGGGCGTTGTCGCGCTCGATCTTCTCCCGCAGGCGGCGGATGTGCACGTCGACCGTACGCATGTCGCCCATGTAGTCGTATTTCCAGACCGTCTCCAGCAGCTCCTCGCGGCTGTAGACCTTGCCCCTGTGCGTGATGAGCAGCTGCAGCAGGTCAAATTCCTTCGCCGTCAGGCGCACGGGCTCGCCGGCCAGCGTGACCGTCCGGCTCTGGCAGTTGACCTCCAGGTCATGCACCCGCACGATGCGCTTCTCCTCGAGCACCTCGTGCGCCGGCTGGCTGCGGCGCAGAATCGACTTGATGCGCGCCTTGACCTCCAGAATGTTGAACGGCTTGGTCATGTAGTCGTCCGCGCCGTACTCGAGGCCCAGGATCTTGTCCATGTCCTCGCCCTTGGCCGTCAGCATGATGATCGGCACGTTGGAACGCTCGCGAACCCGCTGGCATACCTCGATGCCATCCACGCCCGGAAGCATCACGTCCAGCAGCACCATATCGTAATTGTCGGAAAAAACCTTGGCCAGCGCCGCTTCTCCGTCCATCGCGGAATCCGTCAGATATCCATCCTGCTCCAGGCTGTATTTGAGCCCCTTGAGGATCAGCGGCTCATCATCCACCAGCAAAATCTTCTTCGGCATTGTGTCATTCCCCATTTACCTGCGCCTGCGGGCGCGCATTTCGATAGAAACTGAATATGAACCTATTGTAACGCATAACCGCGTTAAAAATCAAGACATTGGAAACACTTTTTCGGCTTTTTTGTAACATTTTGTGTCCGGCGACATAATTTCGCAATAATACATCCAGAGTCGCGCGCCCGCTCTGTACAATCGCGCTCAAAAGTGGTATAGTAAGAAGAAGGCTTCTGCTCTTTATGCCCGAATGAATCCGGCCCCGTGCCGGGAACTGATAGATGGAGGGAATCCCTTGTCCCAACGCCTGCTTGCGCTGCTGCTGTGTCTGGTGCTGACGCTCGCCGCCCTCTCCCCCGCCAGCGCGGAGGAGGAGGATGTGCGGCGTTTTGTCGCGCCCGAGCTGCCCGCGGACGCCATCCCCTACGACGAAAGCCATCCCGACCTGCTCGACGCGGACATGCTCTACGCCCGCAGCGCGATTCTCATTGAGGCGGATACCGGCGAGGTGCTCTTTGAAAAGAACGCCGACGAGATCATGTATCCCGCCTCGACGACCAAGATCATGACCGCCTACATCGCTTTGCAGATGAGCGACCTGGAAAACGACGTCGTCACCGTCTCCCAAAACGCGATCGACCTCGTGCCGGAGGGCTACCAGAAGGTGCCGCTCGTCGCGGGCGAGCGGGTCGCGATGCTCGACCTGATCTCCGCGATGCTCGTCATCTCTGGCAACGAGGCCGCCAACGCCATCGCCGAATACCTCTGCGGCAGCATCGACGCCTTCGCCGACCTCATGAACCAGACGGCGCGGATGCTCGGCTGCTCGGAGGACACGCACTTCACCAACCCCTCCGGCGTTCAGGACGTCAGCCATTACACGACGGCGCGCGACCTCTCCATCATCGCGCGCGCCGCGATGTGCGACGAGCGCTTCGCCTCCATCGTCAGCCAGACGACCTACGACATGCCCGCCACCCAGAAGGAGGACGGCTCCGCCGGCCATCCCCGGCGCACGATCGTCGGCTCGACGCGCATCCTCGATCCCTCGAGCGATTACTACTACCGCTACGCGACCGGCGTCAAGACCGGCTTCACCATCGACGCGGGCTACTGCTTCGTCGGCGCGGCGAGCTACGGCAACATCCATCTGATCTCCGTCGTCCTCTACGACGGCGACACCCGCCGCTACATCGACACGAAGCGCCTCTTCGAATACGGCTTCTCGCAGATCGAATCGATCAGTCCCGAATCGCTCTACGCCGAGTCCCCGCGCGTCATCGACATCACGGGCTTTGCTTTGGATGACGAGAAGCACGGCGAGCTGACCCTCGGCATCCGCGCGGTCGACCCGGAGAAGGACATGACGATCATCGGCAATTCCTCGACGATCGACCTGCTGCGCGAGAATTTCAACCAGGTCTCCTCGATCGAGTGGACGCGCGCGTTCCAGGCTCCCATCAACATCGGCGACGTCATGGGCACCCTGACGTTTTACTCCGAAAACAAGGGCACGGCGCAATACGAGCTCGTCGCCACGCGCTCCATCGCCGCGCGCGAGGACGCGCCGCCCACGCTCGCGCAGATCGAGGCCTACACCGCAGCGGACGAAAACCCCTGGCCCCGCTTCTCCCTGGACGACCTCGTGCCGCCCGCCATCCTGCTGCTCGCGCTCTTCCTGCTGATCCGCTTCCTGCGCCGGCACAGGCACAAGCGCGCCAGGGCCCCGAAGATCAAGCCCATCAAGACCAAATACCTGCGCTGATGCTCTGGCCCTTCTCCGGTTTTCACGCGGAGAAGGGCCGTTTTTTGCCGCCTGCGCAAAGCGGCCCTCCTGCCGCAGGTCAATAGCCAGACCCACAGCAGGAGGGCGCTTTTTGTTATGGAAATCTTTTTGCAAGGTGTCGGCCTCGGGCACAGAGCCGCAGAATCTACGATATTTCGTCGGTGATGCCACCGGCAGCATGCCGGTTTTGCTTTTCCGAATCCGCCCGGCATCCCGGTCAGGCGTAGAGAATCAGGGCGATCATCTCGACGGGCTCCTCGCCGATGCAGGCCAGCCCATGCCCCTCGCCCGGCGCGCAGTAGGTCACGTCGCCCGGGCCAATCTCCACGATCGTTCCGTTGTCGTTGTAGCGGCCCCGGCCGCTGAGGATGTAATAGGTTTCGCTGTCCCCGTTGTGGATATGGTAGCCGATTTCGCTGCCCGGGTACACGGTCGTATGCCCGAACACGCGGCCCTTGTGCTCCATCTCGGGGTCGCCGTTGAGAATGCTGCGCACGGTGATCTCGCCGACGCCGTGAAACGGCGCGGGCTTTCTGACGGTTTCCTTCTCGCTGCTTCTGCGAATCATGTCGATTCCTCCCTCTTTTGCCGCCCGGGCGCGTGACGCGCCTGCGAAGGACGGCTGATTTCTGCGTCCATTGTACCACGTCCGCCAACGCGGTTCAAGCCGGAAGCAGATGAACTGCAGGAGGAGACAGGCTGCCGGGGCACAAAAAAAGAACCCATGCCCGGTCAGGAACATGGATTCATTTGGCTCCCCAGGTAGGGCTCGAACCTACAACCCTTCGGTTAACAGCCGAATGCTCTGCCATTGAGCTACTGAGGAATGCATCTGTTTTTCAAGAACAGGGTTATTATACCTCCGTTTTTCTCCGCTGTCAAGGCCTGTTTGAAGTTTTTTTGCATTCTCCGTCCAATTTCTGAAAAGGGCCGCGCGGGCTGCTCAGCGTTCGCGCGGCTCGTCGGTTTCTTCCTTCTTCTCCTCCTGCGGGGGCAGGTGCTGCATCAGCAGGTCATAGTAGGCCTCTGCCATCTCGCAGAGGTATTCCGGCTTCTTCGTCATGTCGCCGGATTCCGCCAGGCAGCCTGCCGCGCACATCGAGCAAACGTGGCGCTTTGCGCAGGTGCGGCAGCCCGAGTAAATCCGCAGCTTGTCTGTCTCCGCGACGATGGTCTTCCATGCCTCGGCAAAGCTGTGGTCAAGCAGGCTGACCTTCGGCTCTGGCATCATGCCGCAGGACAGCAGGTCGCCGTTCCAGGCCATCCAGAAGCCGCTGCGGCCCGCGCGGCAGGTGATCGTGTCGTCCTTGCGCGGCTCGAAGCGTTCCGTGCGCTCCTTCGCCAGCTTGGCCTCATATTCAAGCTGCTTTTCGCCGTAGCGGTAGAGAATCCAGTCGTGCTTGGCCTGCGCCGCCTGTTTGGGTGAAAGGCGCTCAAAGCGCTCGTTCTCCCGGCGCATGGGCGGGAACATGTAGGCCGCCGCCTCCAGCGCCACATGCTTCTGATGCGCAAGCTCACAGCCGTAGCGGAGCTGGCTGACGTTATCCGGCGTGATCGAATAATTCAGGCGGTAGGGCACCTTGCGCGCCTCAAGCAGCTCGAGCGCCCGCATCAGCTGCGTATGCCCGTGCGGATTGCCGCAAAGACGCGCATAGCTCTCGTCGCTGTCGCCGTAGAGCGTGATATTCAGCCTGCGGCACGGGCGCGCAGCCAGAAAATCCGCCATGTCCTCGTCAATCAGCGTGCCGTTGGTGTTGATCGTGATGAAGAAGCCCATGCTGGTCAGCTCGCTGTACAGCCGCCGGAACTCGGGATAGAAGAGCGGCTCGCCGCCCGTCAGCAGCAGGAAGACGACGCCCGCCGCCTTCGCCTCCCTCGCGATGCGCAGCCATTCGTCGCAGGAGAGCATCCGCCCCTGCTTCTTCATCTCCTCCGGGTTTTGGCGGATGAAGCACATCTTGCAGTTCATGTTGCAAAGCGGAAGCAGCTCCATGCTCCCGCCCAGCGGAATGCGCGCAAAATACGCCTTGTCCGCGATTCTCGATTCGGCCGGGGAAATCAGATCGTACAGTTGCATAGGTTTCGTTCCTCCAGATACCGGCGCAGCGTGTGGCAGGCCTCGTCGTTCATCGTGCAATGCTGGCAGACGACCTCGACGCCTGTCACCAGCTCACCCACCAGATTGAGCGCGCGGCTAATGCTGTCCGCGTCCCAGGTGTTGACCGTGCATTCGCTGTACACGGCCGTGAGCCGCTTCATCGGGCGGAGCGGCTCGATCGTATCCTCCGGACTTTGGCGCACGACGACAATCGCGGCGATTGGGTAATCCTCGTTCTCGCATTCCTCCGCGCTGCCGTGGAAGGGGTAGCCGCAGGCGTACCACGTTCCCCCGCGCTTTTGAACGATCGCCTTGTCGCCGTTGATGATGCGCCCCGGGGTCAGCTTTTCCCAGAGCTTGGCCTGCGTCGTCTTGCCTGTGCCGCTGGGCGCGCTGAAGAGGATCGCCTTGCCGCCGATCATCAGGTAGCTGCAATGGAGAACGAGGGCGTCCGCCTCGAGCAGAAAGCGCTCCATGTGTACGAGATTCCAGAGGCGGATATTGGGGTTTTGCCAGATCGAATGCGCGTTGACGAAGTCGATCGTCACGCCGCCATCCCGGCAGACGGAGCGCGCGTAGACGGGCCAGCCCGCCAAAAACGTCGCCGTATAGACGCGCACCTCATTGCCCTCCGCGTCCCGGCCGACGCGCAGGCCATCCTCGCGGTAGAGCTCCTCCTCCGTCCATTCGGGCAGCGCCTCCGCGCAGTGCAGCGTCACCCGGACGCGCCGGCGGAAGGGCTCGCCCTGCCAGCGGAAGCGTTCCTCCTCCGGCTTCCAGCGCAGCGGCAGCTCCGAATCCAGATCAAACAGGGTTTCCCCGATCAGCATGTGCCCGGTCACAGTGCCTCCTCAAAAAAACTGCCTGCCTTCTGTGTTCGCACAGAAAACAGGCGGTCAATCGTTTCTACATTTGACTGTCAAAAGCTACTAGTCATGTTTTTAACAATTTCAGGCGTTGCCTCACCATAATGATCGTGGTTACCCCAAATTACCAAGTATGCGCCCGGATCATAAATCGTTACGCTTTTTCCAGTATTAGGATTATTAATCGTAGATTTCAATGCTGTAGCAATTTCACTCGGTGTGAGGGTCTTGCTATCATTTCCCGCTCCCTCTTTCACATCCTCTACTTCTACATAACCAAACGCATTCGGTTGATATTGACAACCATCCGTTCCTGACGCAAAAAGATAGTCTGTCGTTTTTCCCTGACGACCGCAGGTAATAGCTTGAGCAACCCAAGACGTGCTCGTCGTTCCATCCCACTCCCGATTACACGCCGCCACCGCAATGCTCGGAATGAAATTCTCCACATACAGCTCCGGCTTGCTATACACCATATTCAAGACCTCCTTAGAGTCTAACGTCGTTTGAACCCCTCTTACCCCTCGCGAACAACCAGCCCGCCGGCCTCCGCCTTTTGTAAAAAACCGCTCACATCTTCGGCGATCTCGGCCTCCTGCTTTCCGCAGGCCGCCGCGAGCTGCGCCGTCAGTTGGGCCTTTGTTTGCGGCCCCCCGGCGAGGAGCTTCCAGAGGAAAGCGCCCGTCTCGCTGAAGGTGACCATGCCGTTGAGGCGCTTGGTCTGTTCCCCGACGGGAACGGCGATGATCTCGCCGACGACCTCCCGGGTGACAAACCCGGGGTTGGCGCAGTAGCAGGCTTCGCTCTCCGCCTGCGCGCCGGGAGATTGAAACATCTCTTCCAAGGTTCCCTCCTCCTCATGCGCTGGGCACGAACCGAACGCCCCGTCTCCATAAAGTACAGAATATACGGAAGATATATTCT
>SFFC01000038.1 GCA_004556985.1 Clostridiales bacterium
CTTCAAGGAGGCGCTCTGCGCCGAGCTCTCCGTCCGCTATGCGGACTATGTGAACGCGCTGGGCCTGCGCCATCCGCGGACGGGCGAGTCGCTGACGCTCTACGCCGGCGGACGCAGCGGCCCGTTCTACGACTATCTGATGGACTGCCTCGGCGACGGACTATCTGTCGCGTCTTGAGCGCGGCCTCCTCCCGGCGGAGTATTCCGCAGAGGATTACCTCTGCGGCCGCTATACCTATGAAGCGCCCGCGCCGAAGCCGAACGCGCCCAAGGAATTGCATCACGCGGGCCCGGGCGTCGGCCTCGCCCCGGACACGCCGGAAAGAAGGCCCGGTCTCGGCGAGCTCATGTCCCGCCCGCCCAAGGGCGTCCCGTTCCGGGAGATGAAGCCGGAGATGGTGCGCCGCCAGGGCACGGACAAGAGCATCGCCGCCGGATGAAGCCCTGCACGTCGTTTGACAAGCTGACCTGCGACAGCGGGGAGAACGAGGAATTCGGCACGGCCGCCGCGGACTTCGCGCATTTCAACCCCATCATCGGTCAGGCGATCGGCGCGCTGCGCAGCGCCTTCCCTCAGGAGGCGGCGCGCTACGAAGCGGCGTTTGACGTGGGCGGCGACCGCGAGCTGGCGCAGCGCATCGCGCTGCTCAACCCGCTGAACTTTATCTCTGCACACGCCGAAAATCCTCAGGCGCAGCATTACCGGATCCGCGTGGGCGCGAGCGACGCGGACACGTCGCTGAGCGTCTCGATGACGCTGGCGGTCAAGCTTCAAAACGCCGGGCATCCGGTCGACTACGCGCTCATGTGGGATCAGCCCCACAGCGAGGCGGACTATCCGGGCGAGGTGCTTGAATGGATTGACAGCATCTGCGCTGGTGCATAACGGAAGCCCTCAGACCCCCTCGTGCGATTCGCGCCCTGAGAGGGTGTTCTGACACCATACAGGCTGGCTTCCGCTGCGCGCAGAGGAGGACAGCACGGACTCATGCGGACGGCAAAAACCCAAGGACGACAAGGAGGACGGACACATGAAAAGATGGATTCTTCTGCTTGCGGCGCTGATCGCCGCCTGCAGCATCATCCCGGCGTTTGGGCTTGCCGAGGAGGCTACCCTGCCGCAGCTGAGCGCGGTCAGCACGATCTTCGGCTCCGGCGACACCGGCGGAAAGACGACCGTCAAGCACATTCTCGTCACGGCGGAGGGCCCGGGCGACCAGACCATCCGCTATTCCGATCCCGAGACGGGCGAGCGCAAGGACGATCCGGTCTACAACGAGGACGGCACACTCTTTGAGGTGGAGCAGCCGCCGGTCTTCTACACCGGCTCCGCTGCGCCTGTCGCCCCGGCCATCGCCAACGCCGTCAACATGGCGACCGGCATCTACCTGACCGAGCTTCCGCTCGATCCGGAGCACCTCTGGCGTGCGATGCACGGCCTCAAGGACGACCGCATCCCGAATCACATGCCCGAGGACGATGCGGAGCGCGAGTGCTACATGCATCCGGACGACTGATCAAAGCAATCGCATACTCCGTAACCCCAAGGGGCCGCCAGCGATGGCGGCCCCTTTCGCGCGAAAAAACCTCCGGCCTCGGGAGCCGGAGGGCAGGAACTCAGCCCTTGCAGAGCCTGTCGATCTGCGCAGGAGTGATCAGGTTGACGGTCACGAATTCCCCGCCGTAGAAGACGGCGAAGTTGTTGAAGACGCAGGGCAGGGATTTCGCCTTTTCGAGCGTATCGACCGGGATGAACGAGACGGGAATGCCCTTTCCGCGGCAATGCCTGTCGATCAGCTCCCGATACTGGGCGACAAAGGGACATTGCGAATCGGAATAGATCGTGAGCGTTTTGCTTTCGATGCACATGGCCTTGGCGGTTGGGGAGAAGCGCGGCAGCGTGCCGTCGAAGGAGAGCGCGAGCAGCTCGTAGCCGTTTTGCGTCGTATCGACGGTTTCAAAGCCGAACTTCCTGGCAAAGGCCTGGTCGGAGAGCCAGGCCTTCTGCTTGGCTGCGCCGAGCATGCAGACGCCGGATTTGTTTCTGGTGCGCGCGTCGGCGAGGCAGTATTCCATCAGCTCACGGCCGTAGCCCTTGCCCTTGGATTCGCCCGTCACCCAGAGGCAGTAGATGTAGAGGTAGTTGTCGCCGAGGATGGGCACCCACGCCGTCTCCAGCGGCGCATATTCGATGAAGACCGTCGCTTTCTCGTCGAGCTTGCGAAAGACGTGTCCCTCCGGCAGGCGCTGGGCGAGCCATTGCCGCTTGGCCTCCACGCCGGGATGCGCCTTCTTGCTGCGGATGATACAGCAGAGGTGCTCATCGGCGAGGTTTTCCGGCGTCAGACTTAGAAACTGTGCGCACATGTGCAGGCCTCCTTGATTGAAATGCGGGAGTGTTGGCCTGAGCATAGCAGATCTGGGGCGGCCTGTCTACCGCCTGAAGAGAGAAATTGTATGAGGAATGGTGGCATGGGGGGAAGTAGTTCACCAAAAACGCGTCATCAGACTGACGCCCGTCACAGCGCGGAGAGATCGAGCGCGTCGAGTTGCGCGGCGATCTCGTCACGGCGGAGGGTCCGGGCGACCAGATCATCCGCTATTCCGATCCCGAGACGGGCGAGCGCAAGGACTATCCGGTCTACAACGAGGACGGCACACTCTTTGAGGTGGAGCAGCCGCCGGTCTTCTACACCGGCTCCGCTGTGCTGACGCTGAGCGGGACGGACGTGGATGACAGCCTGATCGACAGCAGCAGCGCGGTCGTGACGCTGCTTCCGGGCGATGGCTATGTGCCCGAGGAGATGATCCTGCGGGCCGACACGCTGAGCGGGGAATGGAAGGACGGTTCCCTGGAGTACACGCTTCATGAGGGCGACCTCGCCTTCAACACCGGCGACTATGTCTTCGTCGACCCGAACAGCGGCCGCGAATGGAGCGTCCTTGGCGGCGACGGCAACGGCTGCTTCACCTTCAACCTCGGTGTCAGCGGCATCACCTATGACGGCGAGCCCGTCAACGACGCCTCCTTCAAGGTGCAGGTCTATATCTGGGGCCGCACGGGCACCGACCTCGCGCCGGTGATCGCCGATGTCGAGCCGGAAAACCGCCTGCCCTCCGGCGAGCAGCCGGGTGGGGAGGCCCAGTGGATCTGGCGCGGCGAAGAAGGGAACTTCCTGGGCGTGCCGGCGAAGCCCGTCCTGTGCGACGACAGGCAGGACGACTTCTTCATCGTCTGGCCCGAGGGGACGGACGCCTCCGCGCTGACGGCGGACGACGTGACCGTGACGCTGAATACGCAGTATGGCGAGAGCTACACGCTCAAGGCCTCCGGTGAGCATGTGCAGTATGCCGTCTTCGCGCAGGAGCAGGAGATGCAGGTGGCTGTGACATTCCGCCATGCGGCGTTTGCGCCGGTCTTCACGACGATGACCATCGAGGTGGATGGCGCCGGGCTGTCGGCCTCGCGGACATACGACATCGCGAGCGTGAACAGGCGGAGGGGTTCGCAAAAAAAGGGCACCGCGAAATTGCGGTGCACCCGAGAGAGAAAAGACAAAGCGGGATCAGCGCGCCAGCTCGACGAAGCGGCGAACCTCCTTGAGGATGCTCTCGACGGCGCTGCGCCAGAAGTCCGGCGTCGTGACGTCGATGCCGACGCTCGCCGTGACGTTTTCGATCGTGTCGCTGCCAAAGCGGGAGAGCAGGTTGCAGTAGACCGGCACAAACGCCTCGCCCTCCTGCTGATAGCGGGCGTAGAGGCCGCGGCCGAAGAGGCAGCCAAACGCGTAGGGGAAGTTGTAGAAGTGCATGCCGGTGGAGTAGTAATGGCTCTTGCAGGCCCACATGTACGGATGGCGGACGTCGGGATCGAGACCGTCGCCGTAGGACTGATCCTGCGCCCAGAGCATCGTCTCCTTGAGCTCGCGCACGCTCAGGGCATGGTCGGCCTGCGCATCGACGACCTTCTGCTCAAACAGGAAGCGGGAGTAGATGTCCACCAGCGTCTGCGTGTTTTCCATCAGGCTGGCATCCAGCAGCATCAGCTCCTCCTCCGGCGTCGCGGTTTTGCGCATGGCGGCGGAGAGCAGCGTCTCGTTGAAGGTGGAGGCCGTTTCGGCCAGCGGCATCGGCGTGTCGGTCATCAGATACGGCACGCGGGTGAGCATGCGGTTGTTGAACGCATGGCCCAGCTCGTGGGCAAGCGTGCTGACGTCGGAGAGGCTGCCGGTGAAGTTGGTCATCACGCGGGAAAGGTTCTTGTCATAGCAGCCCGCGCAGAAGGCGCCGCCGCTCTTGCCGGCGTGCGGATACATGTCGATCCAGCCCTCGTCAAAGGCCTGGCGCATCATGTCGCCCATCTGCGGGCAGAACGCGCCGAACAGATCGAGCAGCAGCGCGCGCGCCTCCTCGACCGTGTAGGTGCGGCTGCTCGCGCCCAGGGGCGCAAAGAGGTCGTAGAACGGCAGGCCGTTGTCGTGGCCCAGCAGGTGGCCCTTCGCCTTGAGGTACTCGCGCAGCTGCGGCAGCGCCTCGCGGATGGCCGTCCACATCGCGTCGAGCGTCTTCTGGCTCATGTTCGAATGGCTAAGCGTCATCGCGAGCACGCTGTCAAAGCCCTTGAGGGAGGCCATCGTGTTGGCCTCGGCCTTGATGGAGTTGAGGCAGTAGCTCATCGGCAGCTCGAGCTTGGCGTAGGAGGCGATTTCCGCCTCGTAGGCGTCGCGGCGGACATGGGCATCCGCGTCATAGGCGAGCGCGCGCACGGCGGAGAGCGGAAGCTGCTCGCCGCGATAGTCGACCAGCAGCGTCGCGTCGAGCTTGTCGCGAAGCTGGGAGAAGGCCTCGCCGCCGGAGAGCTGCATCTGCAGCACGGGCCCCTCGATGGCCTCGGGCAGCATGTGCGCGGCGGTCTGCGCGCTTCTGCGCAGGAAGAAGGCGTTTTCCGAAAGCGTGGGGTCGCCTTCGATGAGCGCGTCGAGGTTCTCGATCGAGGCGACATAGCGGCAGAAGGCGTTGTTCATCTGCTCGATGGCGACGCCCGCGCGCATCAGCGGGGTCATCGCGGCGTTGGCAGCCTCGTTCTCCGCGTCGCAGGAGAGCGTCAGGTTGATCATCAGGCCCACATGCTCCACGGTCGTGTAGAGCTGCTCGAGCTGCGCGATCAGGCCGCACAGCTTTTTGGCAGGATGCTCTGCCGGTGCGGCGATGGCGTCGAGGATGGCCTGCGTGCGCTCGGGCAGCGAGGCGAGATCGGCGGCAAAGGCCGGGTCGTCAAAGCCGCCATAGAAGACGGAAAGATCCCAGTTGGTTTTCATTGCATATCCTCCTTGAAATGCAGCCCGGGGCTGTATCGTTTTGCGTCGCTTCCTATTATAGCCAAATGCGGCGGCGCAGACAAGGGAACGGGGAACAAAAAAAGAAAAAGCAGCCAAATTCCTCTTTCAAAACAGGGAGGTTTGCATTATAATGGGTGTAAGGTGTTTCCCCTATGCAAATCATTGACACGGAGGATATGGACATGACGTATCGCGAACAATACGAGACCTGGCTGCGCGATTTTGCGGACGACAAGGCGACAGTCGAGGAGCTCAAGGCGCTCGAGGGCAATGAGAAGGAAATCGAGGATCGCTTCTATACCGAGTTGTCCTTTGGCACGGCAGGCATGCGCGGCGTGCTCGGCGCGGGCACGAACAGAATGAATCTGTACAACGTCCGCCGCGCGACGAAGGGCTTTGCGGACTATATCAACAGCCAGAATCCCGAGTACAAGACCCGCGGCGTCGTCATCGCGTATGACTCCCGCCGGATGAGCCCGGAATTCGCGAAGGCTGCCGCGCTCGTGCTGTGCCACGAGGGCATCCATGTCGATCTGTTTGACGAGCTGCGCCCGGTGCCGGTGCTCTCCTACGCCGTGCGCCATCTGCATGCGATCGCCGGCATCGTCATCACCGCCAGCCACAACCCGCCGCAGTACAACGGCTACAAGGTCTACTGGGAGGACGGCGCGCAGATGCCGCCGGAGTACGCCGACCAGGTGCTCGCGCTCATCCGCAAGAACCGCTATCAGGACGCGGTCGAGATGGACGAGGAGGCCGCGAAGGCTGCCGGTCTGCTGCGCATCATCGGCAAGAAGGAAATCGACGACGACTACATCGCCGACGTCAAGACGCTGTCCGTTCAGCCGGAGTTGATGAAGACCGCCGGCAAGGAGCTCAAGATCGTCTACACGCCGCTGCACGGCTCCGGCAACAAGCCCGTCCGCCGCATCCTCAGCGAGATCGGCATCGAGAACGTCTACATCGTCAAGGAGCAGGAGCTGCCCGACCCGAACTTCTCCACCATCAAGGTGCCCAACCCCGAGGATCCGGCTGCCTTCGCGATGGCGATGAAGCTGGCGGACGAGGTCGGCGCGGACTGCATCTTCGGCACCGATCCGGACTGCGACCGCGTGGGCATTGCCGTCAAGGACAACGAGGGCAAGTATTACCTCATGACCGGCAACCAGATCGGCTGCACGCTGCTGTACTACATCCTCAAGAGCCGTCAGGCGCTGGGGACGATCCCGGCGGACGGCGCGGTCGTCAAGTCCGTCGTTTCTACCGAGCTGGCCCGCAAGATCGCCGAGAGCTTTGGCCTGGTCTGCTTCGACACGCTGACGGGCTTCAAGTGGATCGCCGAGAAGATTCAGCAATTCCAGGACAAGGGCGACCATACCTTCGTCTTCGGCTTTGAGGAGAGCTACGGCTTCCTGTCCTCGACCTTCGTGCGCGACAAGGACGGCGTCAACGCCTCCCTGCTGATCGCCGAGGCGGCGGCCTGGGCCAAGACGCAGGGCAAGACACTCTACGATGTGCTCCAGGAGATCTACAAGACCTACGGCTACTACGTCGAGAAGGTCGTTTCCGTCACGCTGCCGGGCAAGGACGGCGTCGCGAAGATGCAGAGCATCATGAAGAACCTGCGTGCCGACGCGCCCAAGACGCTCGCTGGCAAGAAGGTGCTGGCCGTGCGCGATTATCTCGCCGGCACGCGCACCGACTGCGAGGGCAAGTCCGAGCCCGCGGGCCTGCCCAAGAGCGACGTGCTCTACTTCGAGCTGGAGGGCGGCGCCTGGGTCTGCATCCGCCCGAGCGGCACCGAGCCGAAGATCAAGCTCTACGTCAACACGAACGCGAAGGAGCAGGCGGATTCCGTCCGCGAGAACGCCGAGCTCGTCGAGGCCTGCAAGGCGCTGATGGCCTAAGAGGCTGGATTGTTCTGATCTGAATAGAAAAGCAGGAGGTGCGCTGCCCGTGCGGGCGGCGCGCCTCCTGCGCTTCTCTTTTGTCCGGTTCCTTGAAAAAAGGGGATCACAAATTGCTCAGAAACAGGCCGATGCGGCGGGCGATGAGCGCGTGGCCCTCGTCGCTGGGATGCAGCCCGTCGGGCAGCAGCCGCTCGCGGCAGACGGGATTCTCCGGCTGAATGCCGCTGGTCGCGTAGAGGTCGAGCACGGGCAGGGCATAGTGCTCCGCGACCTCCATGATGATGCGGCGGTAGGTGGAAAGCGGCGCGACGCTGAAGCGCTTGCGGCCCGTTTCGTCGCCGCGGGGATTCTCCTCCAGCAGCCTGTGCAGCGGCGTGACGATGACGACGGGCTTGCCCGCGTAGCGTGTGAGCAGGCCGTTCATCAGGTAGTGGCAGGCGCCGTAGAAGGTGTCCGGTTCGCGGTCGCAGGGCATGCCCAGCGGGGCCTGGCCGTGGCCGAAGTCGTTGGTGCCGCCGAAGACGACGACGGCATCCGCACGCTCGTCCATTTCCTCCATGCGCATGCAGAAGTCGCGGTCGGCGTCCTCGACAATGGGCTGGCGCGCAAAGCGCGAACCGCTGACGCCGTAGTTGTTGGCCCGAAGCAGGCCGAATTCGCGGGCGAGCACATCGGTGAAGCGGTTTTCGGGACGGCTCGCGCCGACGCCGAAGGTGATGCTGTCGCCCAGAAAGTTGACGGTTGCCCCCTTGAGCTGCATGGATATTCCTCCTTGTGGCTTGCGTAAAAAAAGCAGAGGGAACGGACGTCCCTCTGCAAAAGAATCGTGGTTTGTCCCTGCGGAAGCCCCAGGTTCATTATAGGGAAAACCGTTCCCGCTGTCAATCGCCCGCAGGGCATTCGCGCTTAGCCGATAGAAAAGTCATTCAGGAAGGCCTGGCCCGCCTCGATGCTCTCCAGCACGCGCCCGGGCGCGGGGCCGCCGGGCACGTCGCGCAGCGTCAGACAGGCGTGCATGGAGCAGGCCTCGTAGATGTCCGCCTCAAAGAGGTCGGAGAAGGCTTTGAGCTCCTCAAGCGTCAGGTCGAGAATCGCCTTGTTCTCCTTGACACAGTGCAGCACGAGATGGCCGATGACGGCGTGCGCGTCGCGGAAGGGCATGCCCTTTTTGACGAGATAATCCGCTGCGTCGGTCGCGTTGGTGAAGCCGCCGGCCGCACCGCGCGCCATATTCTCCGTGTTGAACGTGCAGGCGGCGAGCATGGCGTTGAAGACGACGAGGGACTTGACGAGCGTGTCCCGCGCGTCAAAGAGCGCCTCCTTGTCCTCCTGCATGTCCTTGTTGTAGGCCAGGGGGAGGCCCTTGAGCGTCGTCAGCAGGCCGGTCAGGTCGCCGTAAACGCGGCCCGTCTTGCCGCGGATGAGCTCAGCGACGTCGGGGTTCTTCTTCTGAGGCATGATGGAGGAGCCGGTCGCGTAGGCGTCGTCCATCTCCACGAAACGGAACTCGTGGCTGTTCCAGAGGATCAGCTCCTCGCAGAAGCGGGACAGATGCATCATGCACACGGACGCGGCGTAGAGGTAGTCGCAGACGAAGTCGCGGTCGGCCACGCCGTCGAGGCTGTTGAGTGTGATGGCGGAGAAACCGAGCAGCTCCGCCACGCGCTTGCGGTCGAGCGGATAGGTCGTGCCGGCGAGCGCGCCGGAGCCCAGCGGCATCACGTCCGCATGGGCGAAGACCTCCTTCATGCGCTGCATGTCGCGGGAGAACATCTGGAAATACGCCATCATGTGATGGCCCAGCGAGATCGGCTGGGCGCGCTGCAGGTGCGTGTAGCCGGGCATGATGGTCGCCGTATGCTCGCGGGCGATGGAGAGCAGCGTCTCGCAGAGCTCACGCATGAGGCTGGCGGCCTCCTTCGCAGCGTCCTTGACGTACATGCGGCAGTCGAGCGCAACCTGGTCGTTGCGGCTCCTGCCGGTATGCAGGCGCTTGCCCGCATCGCCGATGCGCTCGATGAGCAGCTTTTCGACGTTCATGTGGATATCTTCGGCGTCGAGCTCAAAGTGCACCTTACCGGCGGCGATGTCCGCCTCGATGCCCCTGAGCCCCTCGACGATGGCTTTGGCGTCGGCCTCGGAGATGATGCCCTGCTCGCCGAGCATCGTCGCATGTGCGATGGAGCCAGCGATGTCCTGATGATACAGCCGCTGGTCAAAGGTGATGGAGGAATGGAAGTCGTCGACGAGGCCGTCGGTCTTCTTTTCAAATCTTCCGCCCCAGAGTTTCATAAATTGTCCTCCTGTGATGTGAAAAGAGCGGACAGGCGAAGGCTTGTCCGCTCGAAAGGATGGGGGTTTACTTTCCGGCCTTCTGCTTCATCAGCGCCTGCACCTTGAGCGGCAGGCCGAAGAGGTTGATGAAGCCGGCGGAATCCTTGTGGCTGTACATCTCGCCGGAGTCGCCGAAGGTGGCGATGTCCTCCATGTAGAGGCTGTAGGGCGAGGTCACGCCCGCGCCGATGCAGTTGCCCTTATAGAGCTTGAGCTTCGCGGTGCCGGTGACGTACTGCTGGGTCACGTCGACGAACGCGGAGAGGCCCTCGCGCAGCGGCGTATACCACAGGCCGTTGTAGACGAGCTCGGCGAACTTGATGGCCACCTGCTCCTTGTAGTGGGCGGTGTCGCGGTCGACGGTGATCTCCTCGAGGTTCTTATGGGCGGCGTAGAGGAGCGTTCCGCCAGGGGTCTCGTACACGCCGCGGGACTTCATGCCCACCAGGCGGTTTTCGACCATGTCGGCGATGCCCACACCGTTGCGCGCGGCGATCTTGTTGCACGTTTCGAGCAGCGACACGGCATCCATCTTTTCGCCGTTGACGGCGACCGGCACGCCCTGCTCAAAGTCGATGGTCACATACTCGGGCTTGTCCGGCGCGTCCTCGGGATGCACGCAGATCAGCGGGAGATCCTTCGGCGGCTCGTTGGCCGGATCCTCGAGGTCGCAGCCCTCATGAGAGAGATGCCAGATGTTGCGGTCCATCGAGTAGGGGCGGTCCTTCTTGACCGGAACCGGGATGCCGCGCGCGTCGGCATACTCGATCTCCTCCTCGCGGGTCTTGATGTCCCACTCGCGCCAGGGCGCGATGATTGGCATATCCGGCGCGAAGGCCTTGATCGTCAGCTCGAAGCGGACCTGGTCGTTGCCCTTGCCTGTGCAGCCGTGGCAGATCGCGTCGCAGCCCTCCGCCTTGGCGATCTCCACGAGGCGCTTGGCGATCAGCGGGCGTGCAAACGACGTGCCCAGCAGGTATTTGCCCTCGTAGACGGCGCCCGCCTTGAGCGTCGGCCAGATGAAATCCTCGACGAATTCCTTGCGCAGATCCTCGATATAGAGCTTCTCCGCGCCGGTCTTCTTCGCCTTCTCGTGCAGCGGCTCGAGCTCCTCGCCCTGGCCGACATCCGCGGCGCAGCAGATGACCGCGCAGCCGTAGTTCTCCTTAAGCCAGGGGATGATGATGGACGTGTCCAGTCCGCCGGAATACGCAAGAAGCACACGCTTGTACTGCTGATTTGCCATGAGAAATCCCTCCATCGGCCTGCGCGGCGGTTACGCCGGCAGGGTTTGTTTGCTGTTACGATTTGGTATTATAGCGCGTCACTCATAAAAATGCAAGGGTATCGAATGAATATTCCGTCAATCCGGGGATTTTTGTAAAATAAGGTGAATAAAATAGATGAAAATTCGATCAGAATGGATGCTGAATGTGAATGAGAATGTATAAAATCTGTCGGAATATGCAGAAAACGCCCTTTTTGCGGCGATTGACAGAGGGCATGAAATAGGATAAACTAAATCGATATGAGGCCATGCCCGACGGGCAGGGCACAAATCCGGTTGCGCCGCGCGCGGCGCGGGAAATTCGAGGAGAGCATTGAGAGTTTTGGGCATCGACCCCGGCCTGGCGACGATGGGCTGGGGCGTTATCGAGTCGGACGGATATCGCGAGCGCCTGGTGCAGTATGGGGCGGTGATTACCTCGTCCAGGGACAGGTTTCCGACGCGGCTGGCCTGCATCGAGCAGGGCGTCAAGGGGCTGATTGAAACCTTCAAGCCGGACGAGATCGCGTTTGAGGAGCTGTTCTTTTCTAAGAATATCACGACGGGCATACAGGTCGCGGGTGCGCGCGGCGTCGCGCTGGCGGCCTGCCAGGCCTATACGGACATGCTGTTTGAGTATACGCCGATGCAGATCAAGCAGGCGGTCGTCGGCTACGGCGGCGCGGACAAGCATCAGGTGCAGATGATGGTGCGCATGCTGCTGGGCATCAAGGAGATTCCGCGCCCGGACGATGCGGCGGACGCTGTCGCCTGCGCCATCACCCATGCGCATGCCGGCGCGGGGCGCGAGCAGTTCCGCATCAAATGACCGGCGGGCGCGCCTGACAAAACGGGAAGACGGACGGGAAAGAGACATGATTGCATTTATCGAGGGAAAGGTCGCCGAGAAGAACCCCGGCGAGCTGATCATCAGCGCGGGCGGCGTCGGGTTTTCGCTGCTCTGCTCGAGCACGACGCTCGCCGCCGCGCCCGGCATGGGCGAAAGCTGGCGCTGCTACACGGTGATGAACGTGCGCGAGGACGCGATGGAGCTTTTCGGCTTTGCGACCAAGCAGGAGCGGGAGATGTTCAGGCGGCTGTGCATGGTGACGGGCGTGGGCGCGAAGACGGCGCTGGGCGTGCTCTCCGCGCTGCCGCTGCGCGACCTTTCCGTCGCGATCGTCACAGGCGACGTCGCCGCGCTCTCCCGCGCGCCGGGCATCGGCAAGAAGACGGCGCAGCGCATCGTTCTGGAGCTCAAGGACAAGGTCGAGCAGCAGGATGTCGCTACCGCGCCGGGCGGCTTGCCCGCTCCCGCGCCCGCGGGCAGCGCGCAGCAGGAGGCGCAGGCCGCCCTGCAGGCGCTCGGCTATACCTCCGCGGAGGCGGCGCGGGCGATCAACCTCGTGCGCGACCAGGCGGATTCGACGGATAAGCTCATCATGCTCGCGCTGCGGCAGATGGGCAGCCTGTGACGGGCAGAGGAGGAGGAAAACGGGATGCTTCCCAGCGATCCGATCATGCTGCTGAGCGTGGTGAACATGAAGCTGCGGGACCGGTATGCCTCGCTCGACGCGCTGTGCGAGGATATGGACGAGGACCGCGCGGATATCGAGAGCAGGCTGGCCGAGGCCGGCTATCAATACGATGAGGCGGCGAACCGATTTGCCTGAGGGCGGACGGCTTGCCCTGAAGAGGTGAGAAGAAGATGGAAGAGGAACGCCTTGTGATGAGCGGCTTCCGCGAGGAAGAGGACGAGCAGGAGAGCAGCCTGCGCCCCAAGACGCTGCGCGAATACGTCGGCCAGCAGGCCGTCAAGGACAGCCTGAACATCTACATTCAGGCAGCGCGCCAGAGGCGGGATTCGCTTGACCACATCCTGCTCTACGGCCCGCCCGGCCTGGGCAAGACGACGCTCGCGGGCATCGTCGCCAGCGAGATGGGGCAGAACATCCGCGTCACCAGCGGCCCGGCGATCGAGCGCGCGGGCGATCTGGCGAGCATCCTGACCAACCTCTCCAGCGGCGACGTGCTCTTCATCGACGAGATTCACAGGCTGTCGCATGCGGTGGAGGAGGTGCTCTACCCGGCGATGGAGGATTACGCGCTGGACATCATGATCGGCAAGGGGCCGAGCGCGCGCAGCATCCGGCTGGATCTGCCCAAGTTCACGCTCATCGGCGCGACGACGCGTGCGGGTTCCCTGTCCGCGCCGCTGCGCGACCGCTTCGGTATCATCTTCCGTTTGCAGATGTATACGACGGAGGAGCTCATGCAGATCGTGCATCATTCGGCCTCCGTGCTGGGCATCGAGGCGGAGGAGGACGGTGTGCGTGAGATTGCGCGCCGCAGCCGCGGCACGCCGCGCATCGTCAACCGGCTCCTCAAGCGCGTGCGCGACTACGCGCAGGTGCGCGGCGACGGCGTGATCACCTGCCGGATGGCGCGCGAGGCGCTGACGCTGCTGGATGTGGACGAGCTGGGGCTTGACCGCGTCGACCGCGCGATTCTGACGACGATGATGAAGAAGTTCGGCGGCCGCCCGGTGGGCCTGGATACGCTCGCGGCGACGACCGGCGAAGACGCCGTGACGATCGAGGACGTCTACGAGCCGTATCTCATGCAGCTCGGCTTCATCATGCGTACACCTCGCGGACGCATCTGCACGCAGGCCGCCTATGACCATATGAAGATCCCGATGCCCCAGGAGGCCCGCACGGGCGGCAGAATCGAGGGGCAGACGTCGCTGCTCGACTGAGGCTGAACCATAAAAGAAGGAAGACCATGAAGACATCCGATTTTAACTACGAGCTGCCCGAGGAGCTCATCGCGCAGACCCCGGCGCAGCCGCGTGACAGCAGCCGCCTGCTCGTCTACCATCGCGACAGCGGGGAGATCGAGCACCGCGTGTTCCGCGATGTGATCGACTACCTGAATCCCGGCGACGTGCTCGTCGTCAATCAGACGCGCGTTATTCCCGCGCGGCTCTACGGCGTCAAGGAGGGCACGGGCGGCGCGATCGAGTTTCTGCTGCTGCGCCGGCTGAACCTGACGGATTGGGAGGTCATTCTCAAGCCCGGTAAAAAGGCAAAACCCGGCGCGCGCTTCGTCTTCGGCGAGGGCGAGCTGGTCGCCGAGATCCTGACCGTCAGCGAGGACGGCGGGCGCACGGTGCGCTTTTTCTACGAGGGCGTCTTTGAGGACGTGCTCGACCGGCTGGGGCAGATGCCGCTGCCGCCCTACATCCACGAAAAGCTCGAGGACAAAACCCGCTATCAGACCGTCTATGCGAAGGTGGACGGAAGCGCCGCTGCGCCGACGGCGGGCTTGCACTTTACGCCCGAGCTCCTTGAGCGCATCCGGCAAAAGGGCATCGAGGTCGTGCCGGTGCTGCTGCATGTCGGCCTGGGTACGTTCCGCCCCGTCAAGGAGGAGGACGTCGCCGACCACCACATGCACAGCGAGTATTACGAGGTCACGCCGGAGCAGGCGGAGAGGATCAACGCGGCGCGTGCGCGCGGCGGGCGGATCGTCTGCGTCGGCACGACGAGCGTGCGCACGCTGGAGACCGTCGCCACGGAGGACGGCGTCGTCCACCCCGGAAGCGGCTTTACGCAGATCTTCATCACCCCGGGCGTCAAAATCAAGGCGGTCGACGCGCTGATCACGAATTTCCATCTGCCGCAAAGCACGCTGCTGATGCTGATCTCCGCGCTGATGGGCCGGGAAAACGCGCTGCATACCTACGAGATCGCCGTCAGGGAGCGCTATCGCTTCTTCAGCTTTGGGGATGCGATGATGATCACGGGCAGAGCGCCGGAAACGGAATCCTGATGCTGAGTTGCTTTTCTGCGAGCGAAGCGAAGAGGGGGTTTGGGGATGAAATCCCCAAGCGGGTCATAGGGCGGCGGCCCTATCGTTCCAAATCAATTCAAAATCGGTAGTCTCAGAGCAGGCCGCAGAGCGGCCTACGATTGAGACGGGTTGGATTCGCCAAAAAAGGACATACGAAAAGCCGCTTCCCGGCATCCCCGGGAGCGGCTTTTGCGCGTTAAAGAAGGAATCACCGCAGCGCGTATTCGCCGTCGGCGCGGGTCTCAATCTGTGTTCCGTAGAACGCCGTGAGCGAGCGCACCATGAAGGCCAGATCCCGCGTGCCGGCCGTCTCGTAGCAGGAATGCATGGCCAGCTGCGCCAGGCCGATGTCGACGGTGTTCATCGAGACATGTGTGTTGGCGATGTTGCCCAGGGTCGAGCCGCCGAGGATGTCGGAGCGGTTGGAGAAGTGCTGGATGGGCACGCCTGCGCGGCGGCAGATTTCGGCAAAGATCGCGCCGGAGACCGCGTCGGTCGTGTATTTCTGGTTGGCGTTGTGCTTGATGACGACGCCGCCGTTGAGATACGCGCGGTCGTCCACGTCGTATTTTTCGGGATGATTCGGGTGGACGGCATGTGCATTGTCCGCAGAGACCATGAAGCTCGCAGCGATGGCCGCGCGGGATGCTTCGTCGCCAAGGCCCATCGCGCCGCAGACGCGGGAGAGCACGTCGGAAAGGAAGGAGGAATCCGCGCCCTGCTTCGTCCCGCTGCCGACCTCCTCGTTGTCAAAGACGGCGAGCACGTTGACGTGTCCCACCGCTCTGGCGGCGAGGAAAGCCTCAAGCGACGCGAACGCGCATTCGAGGTCGTCAATGCGCGGGCAGGCGAAGAACTCGCCCTGCGTGCCAAAGACGCTGCCGGCCTCGCGGTTGTAGAGGAAGAGATCAAACGCGGCGATATTCCCGCTCTGTGTGCCGCAGCAGCGGGCGATTTCTTCAAGCAGCGCGCCCTTGGCCTCCGCGCCGCCGTAGAGCGGGAGCAGATCGACCTGCGGATTGAATTTGTAGCCGTCGTTGACCTCGCGGTTGAAGTGGATCGGCATGTTGGGGATGAGTGCGGCGTCCCGGCCGAAATCGACGAGCTTTGTTTTAAGCACGCCGTCTTCGCGCACGAGCGCGCGGCCCGCGATGGAGAGCGGCCGGTCGAGCCAGGTGGACATGATCATGCCGCCGTAGCGCTCGACGTTCAGGCGCAGATACTGTGCGCAGACGGCCTCCTCCGGATTCGTCTTGAGCTTGAAGACCGGGCTGTCGCTGTGGCTGGCGACGATCTGGAAATGGGAGAAGCCCTCCTGCGGCAGCGCAAAGGCGAGCACGGAGGAGCGGTTGCGCGTCACAAAGTAGCGCCCGCCGGGAACAAGCGAAAACGGCTCGCGCTCGGAAAGCGGGAGAAAGCCGGCGGCCTCAAGGCGGCGGCAGAGCGCATCCGCCGCATGGAACGCGCTGGGGGATTCGCGAACGAAATCGAAAAACGGCTGAATGTCCATGTAGGTACCTCCATTTTATGAGAAGGATGGATGCGAATGATTCTATTTTGCACCCAATCAATTTGCACCAAAGGAATCTGGCTTTGCAGAATCAGCCCCGTTTCAATCGTAGGATGCTTCGCATCCTGCTCTGAAACTGCGGTTTTGAGTTGACTTGGAACGATAGGGCTGCCGCCCTATGACCCGCTTGGGGATTTCATCCCCAAACCCCTTCTTCGCTCCGCGCCTGTAAAAGCAGTTGAATGGAACCCATATTACTTGAGCACGACGTTTTTGGCGCCCAGCATGTCGGAAAGCGAATCAAGCAGCGCGCGCGTCGGCCGCACGCAGAGATTTTTCGGCGCGGCGAGCTTGGCACCCGTGCTCTGAATGTAGAGGACGACGGCGACGTCGCCGGCGGAGCGGGCCAGCAGCGGGCGGATCATCGCGATAGCGCTGTCGCTGGGCAGGCGCAGGTAGAGCGTTTTGCCGGAGAGCACCTCGTCCTTGGGCGCCTCGCGCAGAACGCCGGCCTTGCGCCGGGCCTCCAGCTGCGCGTCGGTCTCCAGCGGCTCGACGGTGTCCAGCAGCAGCTTGGGGTCCTCGTCCTCGCGGATGGAGAGCCGGCCGGTCAGCACGACCGCCGTATCGGGCACGAGCTCCGTCGTCACGCGCTCGAGTACCTTGGGGAAGACGAGCGCTTCGATGGTGCCGGTCAAATCCTCGAGCGTCGCAAAGCCCATCAGGTTGCCGGCCTTGGTCGCTTTTTGGCGCACCTCCACGAGCATGCCGCCCATCGAGACGCGCATGCCGTCCTGCGACAGGCCGTGATCCTCGCTCTCGGTCAGCTCGGCGAGCAGGGCGGTGTTCATGCTCATCGCGGAAAGCGCGCGCTGGTAGTCGGCGAGCGGATGGCCCGTGATGTACAGGCCTGTGACGCTCTTTTCAAGCGTGAGGCGCGTGCGCAGGTCGTATTCGGGAATGTCCGGCAGGGCGGGGTTGACCTCCTGAAGCAGCCCGTCGCCAAAGAGCGAGAGCTGGCCGGCGACGTTGCTGCGCCGCGTGCGCACGGCGCCCTCGAGCGCGCTCTCGTAGACGGCCATCAGCTGCGTGCGCCGGGCCCCCGTGCAGTCAAACGCACCCGCGAGAATCAGCGCCTCGACGACGCGCTTGTTGACCTGCTCGGTGTTCATCCGCTGGCAAAAGTCGAAGATGTCCTTGTAGGGGCCGCCCGTGCGGCGCACGTCGATGATCGAGTCGATCGCCTTGTCGCCGCAGGACTTGATCGCGCCCAGGCCGAAGCGGATGCCCGGCTTGCCGGAAGCGTCAAAGCCCACGGAGAACTTGCGGCCACTCTGGTTGATGTCCGGCGGCAGAAGGGGGATGTCGTGCTTGCGGCAATACTGGGAATACTCCGCGACCTTGCCGCTGTCTGAGGAGACGGAGTTGAGCAGCGCCGCGAAGAACTGCACTGGGTAATGGCGCTTGAGCCAGCCCGTGCGCACGGCGACGACGGCGTAGGCCGCCGCGTGGCTCTTGTTGAAGGCGTAGGAGGCGAAGGCCGTCATCTCGTCGAAGAGCTGGCTGGCGACCTCGGCGGGAATGCCGTTTTTGACGCAGCCGGGCACGCCGTCCGCCTCGGAGCCGTTGATGAAGATCTCGCGCTCCTTGGCCATGACGTCGTGCTTCTTCTTCGCCATCGCGCGGCGCACGAGGTCGCTGCGGCCGTAGGAATAGCCGGCCAAATCGCGCACGATCTGCATGACCTGCTCCTGATAGACCATGCAGCCGTAGGTGACGCTGAGGATCGGCTCGAGCCTCGGGTGCAGATAGCGGATGGCGGTGGGGTTGTTCTTGCCCTCGATGTAGCGGGGGATGGAATCCATCGGGCCGGGGCGGTAAAGGGAGATCGCGGCGATGATATCCTCGAAGTTCTGCGGCTTCATGTTCGCCAGAAAGGCGCGCATGCCGCCGGATTCGAGCTGGAAGACGCCGTCCGTCTCGCCCTCGGAGATCATGTCGTAGACGGCCTGGTCGTCGAGCGGAATGTCCTCCGCGTGCATCGGGACGCCGGCCTCGCACATCAGGTCGAGCGCGTCGCGGATGACCGTCAGCGTGCGCAGGCCGAGAAAGTCCATCTTGAGCAGGCCGAGCTTTTCGATGGTGCCCATCGGGAACTGGGTGGTGATGACGTCGTCGTTGCGCTGAAGGGGGACGTACTCCGTGACG
>SFFC01000151.1 GCA_004556985.1 Clostridiales bacterium
TCTCGTGTTAGCAGGATGTTTGCGTTGCAAACAATTCTGTGGGGACAAAAAACCAGCGCTCACATTTCATTAGCAGAAATGTGACAGGCAGAGGGGGATACGTCCGATGCAAGTCGAACCCTCGACCCGCTTTGCAAACCGCGCTCTGGATTCGGGCGAGCTCTTTCTTAGGAGGCGGTCGCTCTATCCTGCTGAGCTACGGGTGCAAAGGCCCGGTTTCCCCGGAAAACCGTTTACCGGTCTTCTATTATAGGGGAAACCGGGCGAATTGTCAATGGGAATCAGTCGCCCAGCGAGATGCCCATCGCGCGGGCCGCGCGGATCGCCTGCGCGTCGTTGGGCACGAACTTCGTCTTGCCCGCGACCTCGGAGAGCGGATGGTGCGTGACGGTGTTGCCCGCCATGCCGACGGCCTGACCGTATTCCTCGCCCGCGATCAGCTTGGCAGCGTGGACGCCGAAGACCGTGGAGAGCATGCGGTCGTAGGCGCTCGGCGTGCCGCCGCGCTGCACATGGCCCGGGATGACGGCGCGCGCTTCGACGCCGACCTTCGCCTCCAGCTCCTTGGCCAGGCGCATGGCGATGCTGCTGAAGCCCGTCTCCTGGCGGAAGGCGAGGCGCTCCTTCTTCTTCATCTTCGCTTCCTCGACCGTCATCGCGCCCTCGGCGACGGCGACGATGGAGAAGGTCTTGCCGATCTCCGCGCGGCGGCGGATGGCGTCGCAGACCTTTTCAAGGTCGTAGGGGATCTCCGGCAGCAGCACGATGTCCGCGCCGCCGGCGATGCCGGAATAGAGCGTCAGCCAGCCGGCCTTGTTGCCCATGATCTCCACAACCATGCAGCGGCCGTGGCTCGCGGCGGTCGTGTGGATGCGGTCGATAACCTCGGTGGCGATGTCGACGGCGGTGTGGAAGCCAAAGGTCACGTCCGTGCCCCAGATGTCGTTGTCGATCGTCTTGGGCAGGCTGACGACGTGCAGACCCTCCTCGGAGAGCAGGTTGGCCGTCTTGTGCGTGCCGTTGCCCCCCAGGCAGACGAGGCAATCGAGCTTCATCTTCCTGTAGTTCGCCTTCATCGCCTTGACCTTGTCGATGTTGTCGTCCTCGATGACGCGCATGTTGCGGAAGGGCGTGCGGCGCGTGCCCAGAATGGTGCCGCCCAGCGTCAGGATGCCGGAGAAGTCGGACTGCTTCATCTCCTTGTAGTCGCCGGCGATCAGGCCCGCATAGCCGTCCTGAATGCCGACGATTTCGGTGTCGAACATGGAATAGCTCGCGCGGGCGACGCCGCGGATACAGGCGTTCAGGCCGGGGCAATCGCCGCCGCTGGTGAGGATGCCGATGCGTCGTTTCATGGGGAATTACCTCCTGCTGTCAAATGGATCGGCCGCGCGCCGGCCGACGGGTGCAAACGAATGATGGATTACCCTTATTCTACCACCTTTAAAGGCGGGTGACAAGTTGCAAACCGTATGCGCCGCCCGGATTTTCTCGACCCGGGAGAAAGAGACGCGGGGTTGTCTGATGACTTAGACATACCCGACAAATCCATGCGCCCGGTTTTGCCCCAAATCTTGACGCAGAAGAAAGCGGGTGATATACTGTAATCAAGTATGATGGAGGATGAATGCGGCCGCTTCGCCGCTCCATCCCTTCCATAAACTACCGTCAGACAACATCATAGGGAGGTTTTACTCATGGTTCAGCTCAACGCAAAGACCCTTTCTTCCATCTCGATGCCGCGCGGCGTCGCGCCGAAGACCGAGCGCATCATCCAGTTCGGCGAGGGCGGCTTCCTGCGCGCCTTCTGCGACTGGATGGTGGATATGGCCAATGAGAAGGCCGGCATGGACGCGGGCGTCGTCATCGTGCAGCCGATTGAGCGCGGCATGGTCTCCATGCTCAACGAGCAGGACGGCCTGTACACCCTGATCCTTCGCGGCCAGGTGGACGGCAAGCCCAGCAAGGAGACCCGCATCATCCAGAGCGTGACCCGCGGCCTCTCCCCGTATGAGGACTTTGAGGGTTACCTCGCGCTGGCGCACAAGAAGGAAATCCGCATCATCATCTCCAACACCACCGAGGCCGGCATCGTCTACACCGGCAAGGACAGCTTTGACGACAAGCCGCAGGCGTCCTACCCCGGCAAGCTGACCCGTCTCCTCTATGAGCGCTTTACCGCTTTCGGCGGCGGGAAGGGCACCGGCTTCATCCTCCTGCCCTGCGAGCTGATCGACTACAACGGCCGCAACCTCGAGGAGTGCTGCCTCAAGACCGCCGAGCAGTGGGGCCTGTCCGAGGAATTCAAGACCTGGCTCAAGGAGGAGAACGTCTTCTGCTCCACGCTGGTCGACCGCATCGTGACCGGCTATCCGCGCGGCGAGGCCGAGAGCCTCTACGAGGAATTCGGCTACCGCGACAACATGCTCGACACCGCCGAGCCGTTCGGCCTCTGGGTCATCGAGGGCCCGGCCTGGATTGAGGACGAGCTGCCCTTCAAGAAGGCCGGCTGCAACGTCGTCTTCACGCAGGACGTCTCCCCCTACAAGCTGCGCAAGGTCCGCATGCTCAACGGCGCGCATACCTCCATGGTTCTGGGCGCCTACCTCGCGGGCCACGAGATCGTCGGCGACTGCATGGCCGACAAGACCATGCGCTCCTACATGAGCCAGGCGCTCTTTGACGAGATCATGCCCACGCTCGACCTCCCCAAGGACGACCTGGAGGCCTTCGCTTCCGCGATCTTCGAGCGCTTCTCCAACCCGTTCAACCGTCACCTGCTGCTCTCCATTGCGCTCAACAGCCAGAGCAAGTTCCGCGCCCGCGTGCTGCCGACCATCAAGGAATACGTGAAGCGCAAGGGCAGCCTGCCCAAGATCCTGACCTTCTCCATGGCCGCGTTCATCGCGTTCTACTGCGGCAAGAAGAAGGAGGACGGCAGCTTCGCCGGCGTGCGCGCCGCGGGCAACGAGTACCCGATCGCGGACGACCAGTTCGTGCTCGATTTCTTTGCGGGCCTGACCGGCAAGCCGGCCGCGGAGATCGCCCACGCCGTGCTGACGAACGTCGATTTCTGGGGCAGCGACCTGACCACCGAGATCCCGGGCTTCGAGGCCTCCGTCGCCGCGTCGCTTGAGTCGATCTTCACCAAGGGCGCCAAGGCGGCCATCGAAGAGGTCGTCGGCTGATATGAGCAAGATCATCAGAATTACCGACCGCGACAACGTCGCCGTCGCCCTCGAGCCGCTTTGCGCGGGCGAGAGCTACCTGGGCGTGACGCTGCGCGAGGATGTCCCCGCAGGGCACAAGTTTGCCCTGCGCGACATCGCTGAGGGGGAGAACGTCGTCAAGTACGCCTTCCCGATCGGCCATGCGACGCAGCCCATCGCCGCGGGCAGCTGGGTGCACACCCACAACGTCAAGACCAACCTCTCCGGCATGCTCGAATACACCTACAACCCGCATCCCTGCGCGGTTAAGGTGGATCGCGAGGCGACCTTCGAGGGCTATGTCCGCGAGGACGGCCGCGTCGGCATCCGCAACGAGGTCTGGATCGTCAACACCGTCGGCTGCGTCAACGGCACCGCCAAGACGCTTGAGAAGCTCGCGTGCATCCCTACGGCTGCTCCCAGCTGGGCGAGGATCACAGGAACACGCAGAAGCTGCTCGCCTCGATGGTCAACCATCCCAACGCCGGCGCCGTGCTCGTGCTCAGCCTCGGCTGCGAAAACAACAATGTGAACGTCTTCAAAGAGGTGCTCGGGCCGTACAACCCCGACCGCGTCAAGTTCCTCATCACACAGGAGCACGAGGACGAGATCGAGGAGGGTATGAAGCTCCTTGACGAGCTGACCGCCTATGCCGCTCAGTTCAAGCGCCAGACCGTCCCGGCCAGCGAGCTGGTCATCGGCCTCAAGTGCGGCGGCAGCGACGGCCTCTCCGGCATCACCGCCAACCCGCTGCTGGGCGCCAGCTCCGATCTGCTCGCGCGCCACGGCGGCACGACGCTGCTGACCGAGGTGCCCGAGATGTTCGGCGCGGAGACCATCCTCATGGACCGCTGCAAGGACGAGGAGACCTTCAACAAGGCCGTCGCCCTGATCAACGACTTCAAGGCCTACTTCATCCGCCACGGCCAGGAGGTCTACGAGAATCCCTCCCCGGGCAACAAGGCCGGCGGCATCACGACGCTGGAGGACAAGTCCCTCGGCTGCACGCAGAAGGGCGGCACCGCGGAGGTTCGCGGCGTGCTCAAATACTGCGAGCCCGTCAAGGAAAAGGGCCTCAACCTCGTGCAGGGCCCCGGCAACGACCTGTGCGCCATCACGGCGCTGATGGCCTCCGGCGCGCAGATGGTGCTCTTCACCACCGGGCGCGGAACGCCGGTCGGCGCGCCGATCCCGACGGTCAAGGTTGCGACCAACACGCCGCTGGCACAGAAGAAGCACAACTGGATCGACTTCAACGCGGGCGTGCTCGTACAGGGCGCCTCGATGGAGGAGACGACCGAGACCTTCTTCAAGAAGCTGCTCTCCATCGCTTCGGGCGAGAAGACGCAGAGCGAAATCCACGGCTATCGCGAGATCGCCATCTTCAAGGACGGCGTCACGCTGTAACGAGGAACAGGCAGCATGCCTCCGCAAACTACCCTGCGGAGTGCGATTCGTCAAAACAACAAGGAGGTTGAAGCCCATGAAACCGTTTATGGACGCGGATTTCCTGCTGGAAAATGACGTGGCGAAAAAGCTGTATCATGAGTACGCGGAAAACATGCCGATCTACGATTATCACTGCCACATTTCTCCCCGCATGATCTACGAGAACCACAAGTTCGAGAACATCGGCGAGCTGATGCTCGGCGGCGACCATTACAAGTGGCGCGTCATGCTCTCCAACGGCGTCGACGACAGGCTCTGCCGCGGCGACGCGAGCTGGTTTGACAAGTGGATGGCGTTTGCCTCCTCGCTCAAGTACTGCATCGGCAACCCGATGTATCACTGGACGCACCTGGAGCTGCGCCGCGTGTTCGGCATCGAGGAGATCCTGAGCGAGAAGACCGCCAAGGACATCTGGGATCGCGCCAACGCGATGCTGGCCACCGAGGAATTCCGCTGCCGCGGCCTGATCCGCAAGTTCGGCGTCAAGGTCATCTGCACGACGGACGACCCGGTCGACGACCTCGAGCATCAGATCAAGCTGGGCAAGGAGCCGGATCTCGGCTTCAAGGTCTACCCGGCCTGGCGCCCGGACAAGGTCATCAACATCGAGCGCGGCGGCTTCGTCGAGTATATGAACCGCCTCTCCCGCGTCTCCGGCGTGCAGTGCCTGAACCTGGAAAACATGATGAAGGCGCTCGAAACCCGGCTGGATTACTTCCATGCCTGCGGCGCGCGCCTGTCCGACCATGCGCTCGATACCGTGCCCTACGGCGTGCCGAGCACGCATATCGCCGGCGAGGCCTTCCGCAAGGCCATGAGCGGCGCCCCGCTGACCGAGGCCGAGGTCGAGAGCTACAAGACCTATGTGCTCGTCGAGCTGGCCCGCATGTACAAGGAGCGCGGCTGGGTGCAGCAGTACCACATCGGCGCGATGCGCAACAACAACCCGCGCATGTTCGAGAAGTACGGCCCGGACGTCGGCTTCGACTCCATCGACGACACCTGCATCGCCGAGAATCTCTCCCACCTGCTCGCCGAGGAGGAGCGCGCGGACAACCTGCCCAAGACGATCCTCTACTGCCTCAACCCGAAGGACAACTACGTCATCGGCACGATGCTGGGCAACTTCCAGGGCGACGGCATCCCGGGCAAGATCCAGTTCGGCTCCGGCTGGTGGTTCTGCGACCAGCAGTTCGGCATGATCGAGCAGATGAAGGGTATGCTGACCGACTCCCGCTCCTTCATCTCCTACACCCGCCACGAGTACTTCCGCCGCATCCTGTGCAACCTGATCGGCAAGTGGGTCGAGAACGGCGAGTACCCGGAGGATTATGAGACGCTGGGCGAGCTCGTCAAGGGCATCTGCTACAACAACGCGGTCGAATACTTCGGCATGAAGGTCGACTGAGCGCCGGAAACTGGAGGCATGCTCCCATGCAGACGTTTGTCAGAGGCGAAGAGCCGCAGTGGATTGAGCTGGGCGGCGGCCAGCGCCGCAAAATCCGCGCCTACAACGGCGAAATGATGCTCGTGGAGGTCGGCTTTGACGCCGGCTCCGTCGGCGCGGATCACAGCCATCCGCACACGCAGATTTCCTACGTGCTCGAGGGCGAATTCACCTATCACATCGAGGGCAAGGCCCGCACGATGAAGAAGGGCGATTCCATCGTCGTGGACGGCGGCAGGGTGCATGGCTGCACCTGCCTGAGCGCCGGCACGCTGCTGGATATCTTCGCCCCGATGCGCGAGGACTTTGTGAAATAACGCAGAGCTTTCGTGTGAGAGGCGCGAAGCGAAGAAGGGGTTTGGGGATGAAATCCCCAAGCGGATTTGGAATCGAAATCTGCCGCCCGCTGTGCGGGAAGCAGGCAGACGGAGATTGGAAACCGCAAGGAGCGCCTGTGGCGCGACTATACGGGTTTCCCGGATCGGCAGCCCAAAATCTCCCCGCGATGATGAAGAAACAGTTTTCTCCAAGGCGTGTTCGTCGCTGTCGCCGTAGGCGGTTTACAGCGACGAAGCGGCAAAGTGGCTGCTTCTTCATGAATGGATACAGGTTTAAATTTAAGGAGGTCATACCCATGGACGTTATGCAGCAACTCTCCCTGATCGGCATCGTGCCGGTTATTGCCATCAACGATGCGAACGACGCCGTGCCGCTGGCCAAGGCCCTGATTGAGGGCGGCCTGCCCTGCGCAGAGGTGACGTTCCGCACCGCCGCAGCGGCGGACGCCATCAAGAACATGACCGAAGCCTTCCCGGATATGGTCGTGGGCGCCGGCACCGTGCTCACCTGCGAGCAGGTCGACCGCGCTGTGGCTGCGGGCGCGAAGTTCATCGTCTCCCCGGGCCTCAACCCGACCACCGTCAAGCACTGCCAGGAGATCGGCATCCCGGTCTGCCCGGGCACCGCGAACCCGAGCGATATCGAGGTTGCGCTCTCCCTGGGCCTGAAGACCGTCAAGTTCTTCCCGGCTGAGGCGGCCGGCGGCCTCAAGTACATCAAGTCCATCGCGGCGCCGTATGTCGACATGAAGTTCATGCCCACCGGCGGCGTCAACGAGAGCAACCTGCTCGACTACCTCTCCTTCAAGAAGATCATCTGCTGCGGCGGCAGCTGGATGGTGCCGGGCGACGCCGTCAAGGCGAAGGATTGGGACCGCATCCGCGCGCTGACCGCCTCCGCCGTGCAGCACATGCTGGGCCTGGAGATCGCGCACGTGGGCATCAACAGCGCCGACGAGGCCGAGGCGATGGAGACCGCGACCAAGCTGTGCAAGCTGCTGGGCTGGACGATGAAGGTCGGCAACAGCTCCATCTTCGCCGGCACGGGCATCGAGGTCATGAAGACCCCGTTCCGCGGCGCGAAGGGCCACATCGGCATCAAGACCAACTTCATCGAGCGCGCCAAGGCGTATCTGGAGATGCAGGGCTTTGAGTTTGATCCCGCGAGCGCCAACGTCAAGGATGGCCAGCTCAAGGCGATCTACCTCAAGGACGAGATCGCGGGCTTCGCGATTCATCTCGTGCAGAAGTAAATGGTATACAACAAAAGCGGGAACCGCGCAAGCGGTTCCCGTTTTCAATCTATCAAAATTTACTCCGCCATCGTCCTCGAAAGAAGAGCACTGGAAAGCACGGAGCGGGGCGGATGGGAGCGACGAGGATAAAGGAAAGTAAAAGAGCCGCCCGAGGATTACGGATTTGGGCAAGCATCGGTTTTCCGGCGGCAACGCAAGCGTTGTATGACGAGACGGAGGAGGATCATCGGGAAAAGCACATGACCGTCTCAAGGGCTTCGCGGGATTCCAAGGGGTATTCGGTGACCTGACCGCCCTTTGTTGGTATGGGGAAATTGAAGGTGATATGCTTCAGCCAGTTGCCATCGGGCTGCTTTTCG
>SFFC01000039.1 GCA_004556985.1 Clostridiales bacterium
GCCGTAGTTGTTGGCGAGATCGAAATGCGTGATGCCGTTGTCAAACGCCGTGCGCAGGATGTCGCGCTGCACGCCGAAGGGCGTGATATCGCCGAAGTTGTGCCACAGGCCCAGCGAGATGGCGGGCAGCAGCAGGCCGCTTCTGCCGCAGCGGCGGTAGGGCATGGCGTCATAGCGCGCGGGCGAGGGGATGTAGGTCATGATGCGCCTCCTTTGCAAAGCCGTTATCTATGTGTATGATACTCCCATTTTTGCAAAAAGTCTATGGCGGATTTGAAACTGGAGCGCGGCGGCGCGGATGGACAGGACACGGGAAGTGTGTTATAATTAGAGAAATACCTGATCTTAAGCGGAGGAAGAAATGCAGAAGGTAAAACAGCACGCGAAGGCGCTCGCTCGTCTTTGTTCCGGCATTTTTCGGGGGCAGCATTTTGGAATCCTGGGGATTAGCGCTCATTGGTTTTTTGTCGATGAGCCTGGCCTCTTCGGGCATATACGCCATCAACGACTGCCGGGATGCGGCGCAGGACCGGCTGCATCCGGAGAAATGCAGGCGGCCTGTGGCCAGCGGGGAGGTTTCTCAGGCGGAGGCTGCCGTGCTGGCTGGCCTGTGCATCGCCGCGTCGTTACTGCTGCTTCTGGCGGTGAGCGCGCCGGGCATCAGCCTGCTGCCGCTGGCGCTGTATATCGCGGTCAACATTTTGTACAGCGTGCTGGGCTTCAAGAACATCCCGATTGTCGATGTGACGATTGTTGCGCTCGGCTTCGTGCTGCGCGTGCTCTTTGGCGGGCTGCTTGCCGGGGTGCAGGTCTCCGACTGGCTGCTGCTGACAGTGATGATGGGCTCCTATTACATGGCGCTGGGCAAGCGGCGCAACGAGCTGCGCGATGCGAAGAAAAAGACCCGCGCCGTGCTGGCGCATTACAGCTATGAGTTTCTGGATAAGCAGATGTATCTGTTTCTGACGCTGGCGGTCGCGTTTTATTCCCTGTGGAGTGTGGATGCGCGCACCGCGCCGCATACCGTGCTGACCGTTCCGCTCGTGCTTCTGCTGCTGATGCGTTACAGCCTCGTGGTGGAGGGCGAATCGAGCGCCGATCCCATTGAGGTCATTCTGCATGACAGGATGCTGATTGTGCTGGCGGTCCTCTATGCGGCACTGATGTTCGCGCTCATTTATTTGCAGGGAGGTGCGGCCGCATGAAGAGGGCGATATTCTGCGGCGGGCCGGAAGGCGAGCTGCGCGAGGAGACGCATCTGTTCGCATGGGGGATGGCCGCGCTGCTGGCAGATCTGGCGCTGGCGGCGATTCAGCTCTTCCTGTGCTTTCATTTTAACGGCCCGCAGGTCAGCGATGCGCGGAGCTATATCGAGCTGGCCCAATACTGCGCCGAGAATCAGACGTGGTATCCCGGCGAGCGGGACATGTTTGCGCTGTACATCTTCGGCAACGGCTATGTGAATCTGCTCAGCGCGATCATGCGCCTGACGCCGCAGATGATTTGGGCGTTCCTGCTCAACGCCGTCTTCACGCAGGTGATTGTGCTGACCACGGCGGATATGGCCTATCAGCTCACCGGGCGCAGGAAGACGGCGTATATGACCGTCGTGCTGCTGTGCATGATGGGCGGCCTGTGGGGCGAGGCGCCTTCCGCGCGAACGGAGCTGTGCTTCATGGCGCTGGCGAACTTGAGCCTCTGCCTGATGCTGCGCAGGCGTACAGGCGCGCTGCTGCTTTCCGGCGTGCTGATGGGCTTGGCCAACTGGGTGCGGCCGCTGCTGGTGATCTATCTGCCGGCTGCGCTGCTGTATTTTGTCATGCAGCGCGTGGGCGTCAGGCGGGTGCTGGCATATTTGGCGGGCATTGCGCTGGTGATCGTTCTGGTGGGCGCGGGCGCTTATCAGCGGACAGGGAAGTTCGTCTATCAGGCGCAGACGATGGGCGTGAATATGCTCATGGGCGCAAACGACGACGCGGACGGGAGCTACGTCGCCGAGGTATATGACGAGGGGAAGGCGGGGTATGTGCCGGACGGAAGCGGCATGACCTTCGACGAGCGCGACGCGCACTACCGCAGTCTTGCGATTGAATGGATCGTCGGGCATCTGCCGCGCTTCATCGCGATTGCGCCCGTGAAGCTGTTCTATTTCCTGGCGACGGATACCTATGGCGGCAGCGCCTTCTTCAACAACGAGATTCAGACGGACAATCTGGCCTATCTCATGGAGCTGGGGCGCATCCTGACGGGGCGGGGCGAAAGGCCGCTGGCGCTGGGGGACGCGGTCGTCGTTTTCTCGCAGATGACCTATATGCTCGTCTTTTTTGGGTATCTGGCGTTTGTCGTGCATGGCCTGCGGCGGCGCTGCTGGCTCAGGCTGCTGCCGCTGCATCTCATCTTTGCGCTGGCCTGCGGCGTGACGGTGCTGACGGTTGGCGGCGCGCGCTATCACATGCCCTATCTGCCCATCTTCTGCCTGTGTACGGCGATGCTGGTTGATTGCCGCGTGAAAAAGGGCGGGAAGGCCGTGCGCGCGGAGGTGACGGCCTCGTCACGCAGCACCCATTGCAGGGCGAGCTGGGCGAGCGTCTGCCCGCGCCGCGCGGCGATGGCGGAGAGCGCCTGCGTACACGCGCAGAGCCTGCCGTCGATCATCTCGGGCTTCAGATAGCGCGGATCGTGTCCGGCGCGGCTGTCAGCGGGAATGCCGTGCTGATATTTGCCCGTCAGCCTGCCGCCAGCGAGCGGCGCGAAGGCGATCAGGCCGATGCCCTTTTCGCGGGCGACGCCGGTCAACCCCTGCTCGATCCATCGGTCGAGCATGTTGTAGCGCGGCTGATGGATGAGCATCGGCGTGCCGAGCTGCCGGAGCGTATCGATGGCGACGCGCGCCTGCTCGGCGCTGTAATTGGAGATGCCGACATAGAGCGCCTTGCCGCTGCGCACGATCTGGTCAAGCGCGCCCATCGTCTCCTCGATCGGCGTGTTCGGATCGGGGCGGTGGTGGTAGAAGATATCGACATAGTCAAGGTTCATGCGCCTGAGACTCTGGTTGAGGCTGGAGATCAGGTGTTTGCGGCTGCCCCAGTTGCCGTAGGGGCCGGGCCACATGTCATAGCCCGCCTTGGTGGAGATGATCAGCTCGTCTCGGTGCGGTTTCCAGTCGCGCAGCATGTGGATGCCGAAATTTCGCTCTGCCTCGCCATAGGGCGGGCCATAGTTGTTGGCGAGATCGAAATGCGTGATGCCATTGTCAAACGCCGTGCGCAGGATGTCGCGCTGCACGCCAAAGGGCGTGATGTCGCCGAAGTTATGCCACAGACCCAGCGAGATTGCGGGCAGCAGCAGGCCGCTTCTGCCGCAGCGGCGGTAGGGCAGGGCGTCATAGCGCACGGGCGAGGGAATGTAGGTCATGATGCGCCTCCTTTGCCGGGACTTTTCCTGTATCATATTCCTGTTTGGGAGAATTGTCCATCGGGGATTTGCATGGATTCACGCTCAAGCGGCTGTCTTTCAGGGCCTGTTTCATACGGAATTGTCTTGCGCCGGATCAGAAAAGAGATCTCCCCCGGAGGAGAGATCCCGGCTTATTGATTTCAAAAGCAGCGGCGGATTACTTGCCGACCTTGGAGAGCGCATCTTCGACAGCGGCCATAATGCCCTTGCTGCTGAACGTCGCGCCCGCGGACACATCCACCTGCGTGGACTGCGCGTCGATGATGGCCTGAGGAATCGTGTTGTACGCGGCGTCGCAGATGCCAGGCGTATCGCTGTGGGAGAGCACGTCAATCTTGGCAATCTTGTCGCCGTCCATCGTGACCTTGACCTTGACGGGACCGCCAAAGCCCTCGGCCTCGCCGATGTATTCGTTCGCGGCAAGCTCGGTCTCGGGCGCGGCAGCGGCAGGAGCCTCCATGAAGCCGTAGTGGATGTTGAGCAGCTCGGCCGTCTTGCGGGCCACGTCGCCGCTCACACCGCCGCAGCGGCGCTTGCGGATGGGGTCGGCGCGCTCGACGTTGGCCTTTGTCATGAACTCGGAAACGGAGTCCACACAGTTGACTGTGCTGGAAACCGTCTGCACAGGGGCGGCACCCTCGGGCTGGTAGATGGGCAGTGGCGTAGAGGTATACCACGCGAACAGCTCCTTGGTGATGGCGCGGGCATCGTCCGGCGCGCAGCACAGGCCGATAATGCCCGCAGCGCCGCCCAGAGCGCCGCACAGCGAACCGGCCGTGTAACCCTCCTTGCCGTTGGCGAACATCTCCGGCGGAATCATCGTGTAGGGGAAGCCGACCTTGTCGCACAGCTCGGCGAGCAGGCCCTTGGCCACGCCGTAGCAGCAGCCGTTCTCAAAATAGCCCTCGTAGGCAAGCTGCTCCACCTTGTCAAGGTCGAGCTCTGCGTAAGGAAAGGGGTGCGCGGGTGCTTCCGGTTGGCTCTCGGCGAGCACGCCGGCAAGCGGCGCGCCGCTCAGGAGCGCGGAGCCGCCGAGCAGCGCGACGGACTTTTTCAGGAATTCGCGACGGGATTGCAGCATAGAAGACGCCTCCATTTCTTTATGCGGAACGGAATCCCCGGCAAGCCGGAAACTCGTCACAGCAGGGAGCGGTCACTGACCGCTTGTATTACGTCTAATATACCATAACACCCAATAAATGTCAAATCCTCACAAGAAATAAATCGATCTATTTATCAAAAAGCGCATACTTCTGCTTGGCTTGACGGGAAAACGGCGCATCAGACTTATGCCTCCTGGCGGCTGCGCGCAAGCACGGGCTTCAAAAACTGCCCGGTATAGCTTTTTTCGCAGGCGGCGACATCCTCCGGCGTGCCCTCGCACACGAGCGTTCCGCCCGCGTCGCCGCCCTCCGGCCCCAGGTCGATCACATAATCGCAGGCCTTGATGACGTCGAGGTTGTGCTCGATGATCAGCACGGAGTTGCCGCTCTCAGCGAGCTGGCGCAGCACGCCGACCAGCCGCTCGCAGTCGGCCATGTGCAATCCGGTCGTCGGCTCGTCGAGCACATAGAAGGTTTTGCCGGTCGAGGTGCGGGAGAGCTCCGTGGCGAGCTTGACGCGTTGGGCCTCGCCGCCGGAGAGCGTCGTGGAGGGCTGGCCGAGGCGGATGTACCCCAGACCCACGTCGTAGAGCGTCTGCAGCTTGCGGGAGATGCGCGGATAGGCCTCGAAGAAGGGAATCGCCTCCTCGACGGTCATGTCGAGCACGTCGGCGATCGACTTGCCCTTGTAGGTGACCTCGAGCGTCTCGCGGTTGTAGCGCTTGCCCTTGCAGACCTCGCAGGGGACGTAGATATCCGCGAGGAAGTGCATCTCGATGCGCAGGATGCCGTCGCCGGAGCAGGCCTCGCAGCGGCCGCCGCGGACGTTGAAGGAGAAGCGGTTCTCGCGGTAGCCGCGGGCCTTGGCCTCCGGCGTAGCGGCGAAGACCTTGCGGATCATGTCGAACAGGCCGGTGTAGGTCGCCGGGTTGCTGCGCGGCGTGCGTCCGATGGGGCTCTGGTCGATGGCGATGACCTTGTCGAGCTGTTCGATGCCGGAAATGCCGTCGCAGTCGCCGGGATGCGTGCGCGCGCGGTTGAGGTCGCGCTGGAGGGTCTTGTAGATGATCCCGTTGACGAGGGAGGACTTGCCGCTGCCGGAGACGCCCGTGACGACGGCCATCACGCCCAGCGGGACGCGCACGTCGATGCTCTTGAGGTTGTGCATGCGCGCGCCATGGACGGTCAGCCATCCGGAAGGCGCCTTGCGCTTCGGAATCGGGATGCCGCGGCGGCCGGAGAGGTACGCGCCGGTAATCGATTCGGGGCAGGCCATGATCTCCTCGGCCGTGCCCTGCGCGATGAGGCGGCCGCCGTGCTCGCCCGCGCCCGGGCCAATGTCGACGATCTGGTCGGCCGCGCGCATGGTGTCCTCGTCGTGCTCGACGACGATCAGCGTATTGCCCAGGTCGCGCAGGTGGCGGAGCGTGCCGATGAGCTTTTCGTTGTCGCGCTGATGCAGTCCGATGGAGGGCTCGTCGAGGATGTAGAGCACGCCGACGAGGCTCGAGCCGATCTGCGTCGCCAGGCGGATGCGCTGCGCCTCGCCGCCGGAGAGCGTGCCCGCTGCGCGCGAGAGCGTCAGATAGCCGAGGCCGACCTCGCTTAAAAACCGCAGGCGCGAATCGATCTCCTTGAGGATGGGCGCGGCGATCATGCTGTCCTTCTCGCCAAAGGTCAGCGAGGCGAAGAACGCGCGGGCCTTCTCGATCGACAGGTCGCTGGCCTCGGCGATCGACAGGCCGCCGACGGTGACGGCGAGGATCTCCGGGCGCAGGCGCTTGCCGCCGCAGTCCGGGCAGGGCGTCTGGCTCATCAGCGCCTCATAGCCCGCCTTGGCGGCCTCGCTCTGCGTCTCGGCGGCGCGGCGCTCCACCGTCGGGATGATGCCCTCAAAGGGCGCGGAGAAGGTATGCTCGTCGCCGTTGGGGCGCTTGTAGTGGATTCTGAGCGGCTCGCCCTTCGTGCCGTAGAGAATGATGTCGACGACGCTGTCGGGCAAATCGCACAGCGGCGTATCCAGAGAGAAGCCGTATTTCTCGCTCAGCGCCTCAAAGAACATGCCGGCCTGCGTGCCGGGGTCGATATTGGCCCAGCCCGTGACGGCGAAGGGCCCCTCGCGCAGCGTCTTTGTCCAGTCCGGCACGACGAGGTTCGGGTCGATCTTCATCTGCACGCCCAGGCCCGCGCAGGTCGGGCAGGCGCCGAACGGGCTGTTGAAGGAGAAGGAGCGCGGCGCGAGCTCCTCAATCGAGACGCCGCAGTCCGGGCAGGCGAGGTTCTGGGAGAAGAGCAGCTCGCGCTCGCCGGGGCCGATGTCGGCGACGACGATGCCGCCGGAGAGGGCGAGCGCCGTCTCGAGCGAATCCGTCAGGCGGGTGCGGATGTCGTCGCGCAGAATCAGGCGGTCGACGACGACCTCGATGCTGTGCTTCTTTTGCTTGGCCAGAGGCGGCACCTCGGCCGCGTCGAGGATCTCGCCGTCGACGCGCACGCGCACGAATCCCTGCTTGACGACGGACTCGAGCAGCTTGACGTGCTCGCCCTTCTTGCCGCGCACGAGCGGCGCGAGCAGCTGGACGCGCGTGCGCTCCGGCAGCGCGAGCAGCTGGTCGACCATCTGGTCGACGGTCTGCTTTGTGATCTCCCGGCCGCACCTGGGGCAATGCGCGACGCCCACGCGCGCGTAGAGCAGGCGCAGGTAGTCGTGAATCTCCGTGACCGTGCCGACGGTCGAGCGCGGGTTCTTGCTGGTGGTCTTCTGGTCGATGGAGATCGCCGGGGAGAGGCCGTCGATGGAATCGACGTCGGGCTTCTCCATCTGCCCCAGGAACTGGCGCGCGTAGGAGGAGAGGGACTCGACGTAGCGCCGCTGGCCCTCGGCGTAGAGCGTGTCAAAGGCCAGGGAGGACTTGCCGCAGCCAGAAAGCCCCGTGAAGACGATCAGCTTGTTGCGCGGGAGCGTCAGATCGACATTCTTGAGGTTGTTCTGGCGCGCGCCGCGGATGACGATGTTTTCCTGCATGGAAGGCTCCTTTAAAATGGTTGAAGAGGAGCGGCAAGGGCCATGGCCCGATAACCGCTTCGCTTGAAGAGGAAGGTCAGGCTTTTAAGTATTTGCTGCGGCGCTTCGGGCGGCGCTTGCGCTGCGGCGTGGGCACGGTTTCCTCCGCAATCTCCTCCGGCGACTTGCCCTGCAGCTCGAAGAGCTTGTCGCGCAGCTTCGCGGCGAGCTCGAAGTCGAGGTTGGCGGCGGCCTGCAGCATCTTCTCCTCGGTGGAGCAGATGAGCAGGTGGAGCTCGTCCTCGCTGAGCGCTTGGCGGCGCTTTTCGGCGCGGCGAGTGTCCTCCCGGTCCGGGGCCTTGCCGATCTCCAGCAGGTCGCGCACGGACTTCATGACCGTCATGGGCGTGATGCCGTGCGCCTCGTTGAAGGCCTGCTGAAGCTGGCGGCGGCGCTGCGTCTCGAAGATCGCCTTGTTCATGCTTTCGGTCATCGTGTCGGCGTACATGATGACGCGGCCGTTGGCGTTGCGGGCGGCGCGGCCGATGGTCTGAATCATGCTGACCTCGCTGCGCAGAAAGCCCTCCTTGTCCGCGTCGAGAATCGCGACGAGCGCAACCTCCGGCAGGTCGAGGCCCTCGCGCAGCAGATTGATGCCCACCAGCACGTCAAAGCGCCCCAGGCGCAGGTCGCGGATGATCTCCTGGCGCTCCATCGTCTGCACGTCGGAATGCAGGTAGCGGACGCGGACGTTCATCTCGGTCAGGTAGGCGGTCAGACTTTCGGCCATCTTCTTGGTCAGCGTCGTCACGAGGACGCGGAAGCCCTCGCCTGTGACGCGCTGAATCTCCGCGTAGAGGTCGTCGACCTGGCCGGTCGCGGGGCGCACGTCGATCTGCGGGTCGAGCAGGCCCGTCGGACGGATGATCTGCTCGACGACCTGGGCGGTGCGGCCCATCTCATAGGGGCCGGGCGTCGCGCTGACGCAGATGAGCTGGCCGATGCGCGCTTCGAACTCGTCGAACTTGAGCGGCCGGTTGTCAAACGCGCTGGGCAGGCGGAAGCCGTAGGAGACGAGCGCCTCCTTGCGGGCGCGGTCGCCGTTGTACATCGCGCGGATCTGCGGCAGCGTGACGTGGCTCTCGTCGACGAAGACGATGTAGTCGTCGGGGAAGTAGTCAAGCAGCGTGTAGGGTGCGTCGCCGGGCCTGCGGCCGTCAAAATAGCGGGAGTAGTTCTCGATGCCCGTGCAGTAGCCCAGCTCGCGGAGCATCTCGATGTCGTAGCTTGTGCGCTGGGCGATGCGCTGCGCCTCGAGCAGGCTGCCCTCCTGCTTGAACTGCGCGACGCGCGCGTCGAGGTCGCGCTCAATATCGCCGATGGCGCGGTCGATCGCCTCGCGCGGGGTAGCGTAATGCGTCGCGGGGTAGATCGCGATATGCGCGAGAACCATCAGCGTATGCCCGCTGACGACGTCGACGGAGGAGATCCGGTCGATCTCCTCGCCGAAGAACTCGACGCGGATGGCGCTCTTCTCGTAGCCCGCCGGGAAGATCTCCACGACGTCGCCGCGCACGCGGAACGTGCCGCGTTCAAACTCGATGTCGCTGCGGTCGTACTGAATCTCGACGAGGCGGCGCACCAGCTCGTCGCGCTCCATCGCCATGCCCGGGCGCAGGGAGATCATCATGCCCTCGTATTCGCTCGGGTCGCCCATCGAGTAGATGCAGGAGACGGAGGCGACGACGATCACGTCCCGGCGCTCGCGCAGCGCGGCCGTCGCGCTGTGGCGCAGGCGCTCGATCTCCTCGTTGACGGAGGCGTCCTTCTCGATGTAGGTATCGGTCGAGGCGATGTAGGCCTCCGGCTGATAGTAGTCATAATAGGAGACAAAATACTCGACGGCGCTGTCCGGGAAGAACTCGCGGAACTCCGCGCACAGCTGCGCCGCCAAGGTCTTGTTGTGCGCGATGACGAGCGTCGGGCGCTGGAGGCGCTCGATGACAGAGGCCATCGTATAGGTCTTGCCGGAGCCTGTGACGCCCAGGAGCACCTGGCAGGGCATGCCCGCCTGCGCGCCCGAGACGAGCGCCTCAATGGCCTGCGGCTGATCGCCCTGGGGCTTGAACGGGGACTTGAGAACGAAGCGGCTGTCCTGCATGAAAGGCCTCCTTCCGCGGGGAAAACCCGCATGGTCTGTCCATTATAGCACAGATTAAAAATACGAACAAGTGTTCCTTTCAAAGACGCGGCCGGAAGAAAGGACACATCGGCGGTACAAGAGGGGCCCGCCGGACGGAGATGGAATGGTCAGCGAAGATCAGGAAAAAAACTTTTTGGACGGGCTTGCTTTCGATTCAAAAAATGGGTAAAAAATGAACAATCTAAAGCAAAGTTATGCAAAAACCTTGAAAAATTCAGGCGGGTCAATGGGTGCAGACAGGCGGTTTGCAGGCCGGGGACGGCACGGGTTTATTCGGGAATATCTTGAAAAAAACGTGCGAATTGCACGCAGAAATGCTATAATATGGGTACTAAAGGGGCGGGCGGAAGGCCTGAGCCCCGCAATCGCACCGAGTGAAGGATGGCTTAGTCCAAAGGAGTGCTTGATGATGACTGTTATCTTCGTTTTCGTCGCGCTGATCGCCGCGAACATTGCGTATTCCGTGTATGACAGCTATCGCGAGGAGGATGCCCGCCAGATCGACGATTTCTATCGCGTTGAGTTCAAGAAGAGCTACGACGTCAAGCGGGAGACCGAGTCCGTGATGAACCCGATGTACTGATTCCGCGGAGGATTGAGGACAGACACAGCAGACGCCGGCGCATGCCGGCGTCTGTTTTTTGGCGCGCATCAAAAAACCTGCGCGCTCCCGGACAACGGGAAGCGCGCAGGCTTGGGGAAAGGGGATCGGCGATCAGAGCGCAAAGCCCATCGAGCGCATCGGCTTTTGCAGGCGCAGCGCCAGCAGCGCGGCCAGCAGGATCTTGACGACGTCGCCCGGCAGGAAGGGGATCACGCAGTAGGTCAGGCTGGTGACCAGGTTCATGCCCGTGATGACCATGAACCAGATCGTGCCGAAGAGATAGCAGACGGCCACGCCGACGACCATCGACAGGCAGAGCTTCGGGAAGCTGAAGCCGAGCCTGCGGGAGAGCAGGCCGACGAGCAGCGCGCAGAGGATGTAGCCCAGAATGTAGCCGCCGGTCTTGCCAAAGAGCACGGCCGGGCCGCTGGCAAAGCCGGAGAAGACCGGCACGCCGACCGCGCCCAGCAGCGCATAGGCGCACATCGACAGCGCGCCCCACTTCGCGCCCAGCAGCGCGCCGCACAGATGTACGGCGAAGAGCGCGAGGTTGATGGGCACCATCGGCAGCGGAATCTGAATCTGGGAACAGACGGCGGTCAGCGCGGCGAAGAGCGCCGCGAGGACGAGGTTGCGGGTCAGCGCGGAACGGGAAGGCATGAAGGAACACTCCCTTTTTGTAAACCTGATTTAGCTTTGAAAGTTGACGGAGAGAGTATAGCATGGCGACGGCAGTTTGTCAACTTGAAAAAGAGATAAAGTTGACGAAGGAACCGGGACGCGCGGCAAACGCATTTCCGGGATTGTGTTTTTTCCCGGGTTCTGTTACAATAAAATGCAATGCTTTTTTCCCTTTGCGCCCGCGCATCTGCGGGATGGCGCAGGAAAAGGGCGCCATGAACCAACCACCAGACGAGGAGAGATTGCCTGTTATGGATATGAAGAAGAGGATTGCCGAGCGCATCGCCTCCGCGGCGCAGAGCAGCTTTGAGGGCTGCGCCATCACCGCGCAGGAGCTGGCCGCGATGCTTGAGATTCCGCCGGAGAAGAAGCTGGGCGACTTTGCCCTGCCGTGCTTCCGGCTTTCGAAGAGCCTGCGCAAGGCGCCGCCGATGATCGCGGCCGCGCTCTCGGAGCACCTTGCGTGCGAGGAGATCGACCATGTGGAGGTCGTGGGCGGCTACCTGAACGTGTTCCTGAGCCGGACGTTCCTGGCGCGCAGCATCGTCGAGGCGGTGCTTTCGCAGCCGGGCCGCTGGGGATCGAGCGACGCCGGCAAGGGGAAGACGGTGTGCCTTGACTATTCCTCCATCAACATCGCCAAGCGCTTCCACATCGGCCACCTGTCCACGACGATGCTGGGCCACAGCCTGAAGCGCATCTACGACTTCAACGGCTACACGACCGTGGGCATCAACCACCTGGGCGACTGGGGCACGCAGTTCGGCAAGATGATCTGCGCCTACAAGAAGTGGGGCAGCCGCGAAGCAGTCGAGGCCGGCGGCGTGCAGGCGATGGTCGACCTCTACGTCCGCTTCCACCAGGAGGCGGAGAAGGATCCCGCCCTGGAGGACGAGGGCCGCGCCTGGTTCAAGAAGATCGAGGACGGCGACCCCGAGGCGATGGAGATCTTCACCTGGTTCAAGGAGGTCACGCTTCAGGACACCCAGCGCGTCTACGACCTGCTCGGCGTGACGTTTGATTCCTACGCGGGCGAGAGCTTCTACAACGACAAGATGCAGCCGGTGATCGACGAGCTGCGCGAGAAGGGCCTGCTGACGAAGTCCCAGGGCGCGGAGGTCGTCATGCTCGAGGACTATGGCATGCCGCCGGCGCTCGTCCTGCGCAGCGACGGCGCGACGCTCTACATCACGCGCGACCTCGCTGCGGCGTTCTACCGCCAGAACACCTACCACTTCGACAAGTGTCTCTACGTCGTCGCCTACCAGCAGAACCTGCACTTCAAGCAGCTCTTCAAGATCATCGAGCTGATGGGCCATGACTGGTACAAGGGCATGGAGCACGTCTCCTTCGGCATGGTCTCCTACGAGGGCCGCGCGCTCTCCACGCGCGAGGGCTACGTCGTCTACCTCGAGGATCTGCTCAACAAGGCGATCGAGAAGGCACGGGAGATCATCGAGCAGAAGAGCCCGAACCTGCAAAACAAGGACGAGGTCGCGCGCCAGGTCGGCGTCGGCGCGGTCGTCTACTTCGACCTGCACAACGACCGCAACAAGGATATCGACTTCCGCTGGGAGCGCGCGCTCAACTTCGACGGCGAGACCGGCCCGTATGTGCAGTACACGCACGCGCGCTGCTGCTCCGTGCTGCGCAAGGCGGGCGAGGTCAGCGACGCGCCGGACTATGCCGCGCTCACGGACGACGAGGCGAGCGACGTGCTGATGCTGCTCTCCCGCTTCCCGGAGACGGTGCGCAAGGCGATGGAGCAGAGCGAGCCCTCGCTCATCACCCGGCACACGACGCAGCTGGCGCAGGCCTACAACAAATACTACTTCGAGCACAGGATCGTCGAGGAGGGCGACCCGCAGGGAACGGCGGCGCGCCTCGCGCTGACCAGCGCCGTGCGCGACGTCATCAAAACGGGCCTCTATCTGATCGGCGTCGAGGCGCCGGAGCGCATGTAAACTGCACAGAGGAAGAAAGGAAGCCGGCATGATGGACATTCATGAACTGCGGGAGCTGATGCTCGACCTCAACTGCATGACCGCGCTGCGCCACGTGATGCGCAACCCGGCGATTGCGGCGCTCAACGCGCTGCTGCAGCTCTGCGCGCAGGATGATGCGGATCCCGACGCACTGACGAAGGGCTACTGCGACGTCTACGACGCCTGGCTCAGTGCGGCGGCGAAGGGACGGGGCGGCTTTGCGCGCGAGGCGCTGGAGGCTGTGCTCTTTGACGAGAGCCCGGCGGCGGCGTTGTGCGCGCGACTGGACGCCTCCGAGCTGCCCTACAGCCTGATGAACGCGCTGGCGCACGATCTGGAGGCGCTGGGGCGGCTGACGGCGGTGGAGCCGGCCATGCTGCTGCTGCTGTGCGAGCGCGCGGGCATGGAGGGCAAGACGGCGGCGCGGCTGCCGATGTGGGAGCCGGCGATGAACGCCGAGCCGTTTGACCCGCGCATGGACAGGGCGATGCTCACCCGCGAGGGCGCCCGGCGCGTGGCGGCCTTCTTCCGCAGGCACGGCAGCGGGCTGTTCGCGCAGTACCCGGGCTGCACCTGGGTCGGCGTCAGCGAGCGCTACCCGCTGGGGCTGCGCGGCGTGCGCGAGCCGGATCCGATCCGGCTGGAGGACATGGTGCTCTACGAAAAGGAGCGCGGCATCCTCGTGGAGAACACGCAGCGGCTGCTCTCCGGCCGGCAGGCCTGCAACATCCTGCTCTACGGCGACAAGGGCACGGGCAAGAGCGCGACGGTCAAGGCGCTGCTCTCGAGCTTCTGGCTCGAGGGCCTGCGCATCGTCGAGGTGCCGCTGGCGCATCTGACGAACCTGCCGACGATCTTCTCCATCCTGCGCGAGCAGCCGGGCAAATTCATCGTCTTCGTCGACGACCTCGCGTTCAACGACTCCTGCCCGGAATACACGGCGCTCAAGACGGTGCTCGAGGGCGGGCTGGAGGCGCGGCCGGCGAACGTCGTCGTCTATGCGACGAGCAACCGGCGCAACATCGTGCGCCAGCGCTTCTCCGAGCGGCAGGACGACGTCAACGAGCGCGACACGCTCGAGGAAAAATTCTCCCTGGCCGACCGCTTCGACCTGCGCCTGACCTTCACGGCCCCGACGCAGGAGGAATACTTCACCATCGTGCGCGCGCTGCTCGACGCGCGCGGCATCGAATACGACTGGGAGACGCTTATGCCCCGGGCTCGCGCCTGGACGGTCAGCCACAGCGGCTGCTCGCCGCGCATCGCCAGGCAGTTTGTCGACCTGGTCGCGGGGGAGCAGGCTGGCGAGGCGCAGCAGGCACAGGAACAAACGGATTAACCGGAATCGAAAAAAGAGAAGAGAGGGCGTTCCGTCTGGGCTGGGGGAACGCCCTCTCTTGCGGCTTTATACTGTTTTGCGGCTAAACCGGCATGATGCCGGTTGCATTTCCGACGAAGTGATGGTTGTCCAGTTGCTTTGTGCCCGAGACCGGAGCCTTGCAGATGAACTTACAGAGTAAACATAATGCTGATTTTGCGGCAGAAAAAAGAAAAAAGTGGAGAATGATTAGAGAACATGGGCGGCCGTCGGGACGCGTCGGCCCAAAAAAGATGGCAAAGCGGCGGCGGTCTGTGGTATACTAAAGCGGCAGAGTCGGGAAAGCACGGCGGGCGGGGAAAAGCCCCGCAGGCGGCCGGTGCGCCGCAAATCGGGGAGGAGCCATGAGCGCAAAGAAGAAAAGAAGCCGCCTGCTCGGCGGATTGACGGCTGTGTTGGGATTTGCCTGTGCGCTGGTGCTGGGCGCGCTGTTTTACGGGTCGATGGTCTATCAGCATGCAGGAGAGCGGCCGGCGGAGGGCGCGCGGCTGACGCAGACCCCTGCGCCGCTGGGGACGGCGGGCGCGCAGTTTCCCGGCGCAGCGCTGGAGCTTTCGGAGGGCACGCTGATTCACGAGGCGGCGGAGGATGTTCGTGTGGGCGGGGAAGTTTGCCGCGTGCTCACGCGGACGTATCGGCTGGAGGACGGCACGCAGGCCCGGGCCGTCAGCGCAGCGCCGGCGGCATATCTGGAGTGGCTTGCGCAGGAGGGCTTCATGCCGCAGCTCATCACGGGCTTCATCGTGGCCGGCATGGACGCCGTCTGCGAGGCGCGCGGGGAGGAGACGGCGTTGGCCGCGCGCAACGGGGACTTTGTCTATCTGATCCTGGCCACGGCGCAGGAGCAGGCGATGTACGCGCTGGGCGCGGGGGCGTCGCTGGAGACGTCGGAAGAGTAAAAGCGGGGAACGCCCCGCCTTTTTCTTTTGGGAAAAATGTCCCGGAAAACAAAAAAACCGCCCGATCGGCGGCTGTCGAAGCAGGGATATTACGGAAATTCACACTTTTCGAAAATATTTTACGCAAAATGTCCAGAAATGCTTGACAGGGCTTTAAAAAAGGAATACAATACTATATTGCATCAGTATGCAAAATAGGCATGGTGTGCCCGGGAGGCAGTTCCCCGCCCTCTCATTGTACAACGGTTTGCCCCGTTTGGCAATGGTCAGTTTCGGGCGCCGCCCATTTTTATGCATACGTCCTTTGCAGTGCTTAACAAGTTAGGGGTGATGGCATTCATGGTTACCGTCCGCGACGCGCGCGAGGAAGCTGAAATCATGAAGTACGTCGGGGTTCACGACGTCCCGATGGGCAAGGGCAGGGTTCGCAAGAGCTTCGCCACCATTGACGAAGTGATCGAGATGCCCGACCTGATTGAGGTTCAGAAGAATTCCTACGAGCGTTTTTTGAAAGAGGACCTGCGCGAGGTTCTGAACGATGTTTCTCCGATTTACGATTTCAACGGCAACTTGAAGCTGGAGTTTGTCGATTATTCGCTTGACAAGACGCCGAAGAACACGCTGGAGGAATGCCGTGAGCGCGATATGACCTATGCCACCGCGCTCAAGGTGCTTGTCCGTCTGACGAACAACGAGACGGGCGAGGTCAAGGAATCCGAGGTCTTCATGGGCGATTTCCCGCTGATGACCGAAAACGGCACGTTCATCATCAACGGCGGCGAGCGCGTCATCGTCAGCCAGCTCGTCCGCTCCCCGGGCGTCTATTACCGCGAGAGCATCGACAAGGCCGGCAAGCATCTGTTTGACACGCAGGTCATCCCGAGCCGCGGCGCCTGGCTGGAATACGAGATCGACTCCAACGACGTCATCTGGGTGCGCGTTGATCGCGCCCGCAAGCTGCCCGTGACCAGCCTGCTGCGCGCGCTGGGCTACGGCACCGACGAGGAGATCTACGACCTGCTCGGCCACGACGAAAAGCTCGACGCGACCCTCGCCCGCGACGGCGGCGACGACGGCACCCGCCGCACCCGCAGCGGCCAGGAGACCAAGTCCGTGGAGAGCGGCCTGATGGAGATCTACCGCCGCCTGCGCCCGGGCGAGGTCGGCACGGTCGATTCCGCGGACAAGCTGCTGCGCTCGACCTTCTTTGATTCCAAGCGCTACGACATGATGCGCGTGGGCCGCTACAAGTACAACAAGAAGCTCGCCATTGCCGCGCGCATCCGTGGCCATGTGGTCGACCAGGACGTCGTCGACCCGACGACCGGCGAGGTGCTCGTCGCTGCGGGCGAACGCATCCCCGGCGGCAAGACCGATCCGCTGGCCAAGCGCATCCAGGACGCGGGCGTCAACGACGTCTACCTGCGCCTGGAGGACCGCGTTGTGCGCGTCATCGGCAACAACTTCGTGGACGCCCACGCCTGGCTCGATGACCGCCTGGCTCGATGACGAGACCATCGAGCTGGCCGGCATCAACGAGATGGTGCACCTGCCGACCCTCAAAACGCTGCTTGCGACCGCCGAGCAGGAGGGCATGGACGCAGCCGCGAGGGCGCGCCTGCTCCACGAGAACCTCTCCGAGCTCATGCCCAAGCACATCCTGATCGACGACATCGTCGCCTCCATCAGCTACCTGCTGAGCCTGCCCTACGGCGTGGGCACGACCGACGACATCGATCACCTGGGCAACCGCCGCCTGCGCTCCGTGGGCGAGCTGCTGCAGAACCAGATCCGCATCGGCCTGGCGCGTCTGGAGCGCGTCGTGCGCGAGCGCATGAGCGTGCAAAATCAGACCGAGGTCAAGCCGCAGGAGCTCATCAACATCCGCCCGGTGTCCGCGGCGATCAAGGAGTTCTTCGGCTCCTCCCAGCTGTCTCAGTTCATGGATCAGCCCAACCCGCTCGCCGAGCTGACGCACAAGCGCCGTCTCTCCGCGCTGGGCCCGGGCGGCCTCAACCGCGACCGCGCCTCCTTCGAGGTCCGCGACGTTCACTACTCCCACTACGCGCGCATCTGCCCGATCGAGACGCCTGAAGGCCCGAACATCGGCCTGATCGGCTCGCTGGCGACCTACGCGCGCATCAACGAATACGGCTTCATCGAGCCGCGTCGTGGAGCACAAGGACGGCGTGACCCGCGTCACCGACGAGATCGTCTATCTCGCCGCCGACGAGGAGGACGGCTGCTACATCGCCCAGGCGAAGGAGCCGATTGCCGAGGACGGCACGTTTGTCAACGATCGCGTGACCGCCCGCGTGCGCGCCGACGTGCAGAGCGTCGAGCCCGCCCGCGTCGATTACGTCGACGTCTCCCCGCGCCAGGTCATTTCCGTCGCGACGGCGATGATCCCGTTCCTCGACCATGACGACGCCAACCGCGCCCTGATGGGCTCGAACATGCAGCGTCAGGCCGTGCCGCTGCTGCGCCCGGAGGCGGCCTACGTCGCCACCGGCATCGAATACAAGGCGGCGCGCGACTCCGGCGTCTGCGTGCTGGCGCGCGAGGACGGCTACGTCAAGAAGGTCTCCGCCGACACCATCGTCATCGAGGACGACCTGCACGAGACGCACACCTACAAGCTCATCAAGTTCGCCCGCTCCAACCAGTCGACCTGCATCAACCAGCGCCCGATCGTCTCCGCCGGCGAGCGCGTGAGCAAGGGCGACGTCATCGCGGACGGCCCCTCCACCGACCACGGCGAGATCAGCCTGGGCCGCAACGTGCTCATCGGCTTCATGACCTGGGAGGGCTACAACTACGAGGACGCCGTTCTGCTGAGCGAGGAGCTGGTCAAGAACGACGTGTTCACCTCGATCCACCTGGAGAAGTACGAGTGCGAGGCGCGCGATACCAAGCTGGGCGCGGAGGAGATCACCCGCGACCTGCCCAACGTCGGCGACGACGCACTCAAGGATCTCGACGCGGACGGCATCATCCGCATCGGCGCCGAGGTGCACCCGGGCGACATCCTCGTGGGCAAGGTCACGCCCAAGGGCGAGACCGAGCTGACCGCGGAGGAGCGCCTGCTGCGCGCGATCTTCGGCGAGAAGGCGCGCGAGGTTCGCGACACCTCCCTCAAGGTGCCCCACGGCGAGGAGGGCATCATCGTCGACGTCAAGGTCTTTGACCGCAAGGACCACGCCGAGCTCTCCCCGGGCGTCAACCGCATGGTGCGCGTCTACATCGCGCAGAAGAGAAAGATCTCCGTCGGCGACAAGATGGCAGGCCGCCACGGCAACAAGGGCGTCGTCTCGCGCATCCTGCGCCAGGAGGACATGCCCTTCCTGCCCGACGGCACGCCGCTGCAGATCGTTCTGAACCCGCTGGGCGTCCCGAGCCGAATGAACCTTGGCCAGGTGCTGGAGATGCACCTGGGCATGGCGGCGCGCGCGCTCGGCTGGCGTGTGGCCACGCCGGACTTTGACGGCGCCTCCTTCGAGCAGATCCAGAAGGCGCTGGAAAAGGGCGGCCGCAGCACGGACGGCAAGACCATCCTCTACGACGGACGCACGGGCGACCAGTTCGACAACCCCGTCACCGTCGGCTACATGTACTACCTCAAGCTGCATCACCTGGTTGACGACAAGATGCATGCCCGCTCCACCGGCCCCTACAGCCTCGTGACCCAGCAGCCGCTGGGCGGCAAGGCGCAGTTCGGCGGCCAGCGCTTTGGCGAGATGGAGGTCTGGGCGCTGGAGGCCTATGGTGCGGCGAACACCCTGCAGGAGATTCTGACGGTCAAGTCCGACGACATCGTGGGCCGCGTCAAGGCCTACGAGGCCATCGTCAAGGGCAAGAACATCCCTGCCCCCGGCGTGCCGGAGTCCTTCAAGGTGCTCATCAAGGAGCTCGAATCCCTCTGCCTGGACGTCAAGGTGCTTGACGGCGACCACAACGAGATCGTCATCAAGGAGCTGGAGGACGAGGAGGAGGAGTACGACCGCGGCGGCGCCTCCGCTCAGGAGAGCGGCAACCCCGCTGCGGAGGACGAGGAGAGCGCCGACGAGGACCTTGCCGAGGGCGATGGCGACGACTTCGAGGGCGACGACGACGTGTTCGACTTCGACGACGTGCCCAGCTTCGAGGACATCTCCCTGGACGATCTGGACGACAAGTGATTGTCGCCGGTATGTATGCAACAACGCCCCGCCGCGCATTCCGGCGCGGCGGCGGCATTCAGGTTATTTCTTGAACTGCAAGAAGGGAGTGTACCCCTTTGTCGGAACTGACAAATCTAGCTTCCATTCAAATCTCCATGGCGTCCCCGGAGCAGATCCGCGCCTGGTCCCACGGCGAGGTCAGCAAGCCGGAGACGATCAACTACCGCACCCTGAAGCCGGAGCGCGACGGCCTGTACTGCGAGCGCATTTTCGGACCGACCAAGGACTGGGAGTGCAACTGCGGCAAGTACAAGCGTGTGCGCAACAAGGGCATCGTCTGCGACAAGTGCGGCGTCGAGGTGACGCGCTCCAAGGTTCGCCGCGAGCGCATGGGCCACATTGAGCTCGCCGCCCCGGTTTCCCATATCTGGTATTTCAAGGGCATTCCCAGCCGGATGGGCACGCTGCTGGATATCTCTCCGCGCGCGCTTGAAAAGGTGCTCTACTTCGCCTCCTACATCGTGCTGGATCCGGGCTGCACGGCCCTGCGCGCCAACGCGGTGCTGACCGAGGCGGAATACCGCCAGCAGATCGCCGCGCCCAGCTATCAGCAGGATATCAAGATGGGCAAGGCGCCGCTGCGCGTGGGCATGGGCGCCGAGGCCATCAAGGAGCTGCTTGAGCGCATCGACCTGGACGCGCTGAGCCAGCAGCTGCGCACCGAGATCGCGGAGCTGACCGAGAAGGAGCGCGAGCGCGAGACTGAGGGCCAAAAGCGCGCCAAGGCGATCAAGCGCCTGGAGGTTGTCGAGGCCTTCCGCACCAGCGGCAACAAGCCGGAGTGGATGATCCTGGAGGTCATCCCGGTCATGCCGCCGGATCTGCGCCCGATGGTTCAGCTCGATGGCGGCCGCTTTGCGACCTCCGACCTGAACGACCTCTACCGCCGCGTCATCAACCGCAACAACCGCCTCAAGCGCCTGCTCGAGCTCGGCGCGCCGGACATCATCGTGCGCAACGAGAAGCGCATGCTGCAGGAGGCCGTCGATGCGCTCATCGACAACGGCCGCCGCGGCCGCCCGGTCACGGGCCCCGGCAACCGCGCGCTCAAGTCGCTCTCCGACTTCCTGCGCGGCAAGCAGGGCCGCTTCCGCCAGAACCTGCTGGGCAAGCGCGTCGACTATTCCGGCCGTTCGGTCATCGTCGTCGGTCCGGAGCTTAAGCTGCATCAGTGCGGCCTGCCCAAGGGCATGGCGCTGGAGCTGTTCAAGCCGTTCGTCATGGAGCGGCTGGTGAACACCGGCATCGTCCACAACGTCAAGAGCGCCAAGAGGATGGTCGACCGCGGCGAGACCCGCGTCTGGGACATCCTGGAGAGCGTCATCAAGGAGCATCCGGTGCTGCTCAACCGCGCGCCGACGCTGCACCGCCTGGGTATTCAGGCGTTTGAGCCGATCCTGGTCGAGGGCAAGGCGATCAAGCTGCATCCGCTGGCCTGCACCGCCTTCAACGCCGACTTCGACGGCGACCAGATGGCCGTGCACGTTCCGCTGTCGATGGAGGCGCAGGCCGAGGCCCGCTTCCTGATGCTCTGCGCGAACAACATCCTCAAGCCGCAGGACGGCAAGCCGGTCATCTCCCCGTCGCAGGACATGGTCATCGGCTGCTACTACCTCTCCTGCATCCGCCCGGGCGCGAAGGGCGAGGGACGCTGCTTCGCCAACGAGGACGAGGCCATGATGGCCTACCTCACCGGCCAGCTCGACCTTCAGGCGAGGATCACCGTGCGCATCGCGCGCGACTGGGACGGCGAGGTGGACGAGGCGTATCTGCGCGAGCACAACATCACCGGCGGCAACGGCGGCAGCACCTACTACAAGCGCATCGAGACGAGCCTGGGCCGCCTGATCCTCAACGACAACGTGCCCCAGGACATGGGCTTCAAGCCGCGCAACACGCTTGACGACATGTTCGCCCCGGAGATCGACACCAAGGTCGGCAAGAAGGAGCTGGGCAAGATCGTCGACATGTGCTTCCGCGCTCACGGCGTCTCCGAGACCGCGAAGGTGCTCGACAACGTCAAGGCGATGGGCTACAAGTATTCGACCATCGGCGCGGTCACCGTCGCCGTGGCGGACGTCATCGTGCCGCCGGAGAAGAAGCCCATCCTGGAGGACGCCGAGGCGCGCGTGCGCAAGGTCGAGAAGCTCTTCAAAAAGGGCCTCCTCACCGACGAGGAGCGCTACACCCGCGTCGTCGACGTCTGGAGCAAGACGACCGAGGAGATCAAGGGCAAGATCATGAATCACATGGACGAGTTCAACCCGATCCGTATGATGACCGACTCCGGCGCCCGCGGCTCCATTTCCCAGGTCTCCCAGCTCGCCGGCATGCGCGGCATGATGGCGTCTCCGACGGGCCGCCCGCTCGAAATGCCGGTCAAGGCGAACTTCCGCGAGGGCCTCACGGTTCTCGAATTCTTCCAGTCCTCCCACGGCAGCCGCAAGGCGCTGTCCGATACGGCGCTGCGTACGGCGGACTCGGGCTACCTGACCCGCCGTCTGGTCGACGTCTCCCAGGAGGTCATCGTTCGCGAGCAGGATTGCTTCGCCTCCCGCCACGAGAAGATCCGCGGCATCACCGTGACCGCGATCGGCTCCGAGCGCGACCCGATCGAGAAGCTGATCGACCGCATTGTCGGCCGTGTCGCGGCCGAGGACGTCGTCAACCCGCTGACCGGCGAGGTGATCGTCCCCTGCAACGAGATGATCAGCTACGACAAGGGCAACGAGATCGTCGCCTGCGGCATCAAGGCGGTGCAGATCCGCTCCGTGCTGACCTGCCGCAACGAGACCGGCGTCTGCGTCAAGTGCTACGGACAGGATCTGGCGCATGGCGGCTATGTCAACATCGGCGAGGCCGTCGGCATCGTCGCGGCGCAGGCCATCGGCGAGCCGGGCACGCAGCTGACGATGCGTACCTTCCACACCGGCGGCGTCGCCTCCGAGAAGGATATCACGCAGGGCCTTCCGCGCGTCGAGGAGCTCTTTGAGGCGCGCAAGCCCAAGCGCGAGGCCATGCTGGCGGAGATCTCCGGCACCATCGGCATCAGCGAGAGCAAGAAGAAGCGCGAGCTGCTCATCACCAGCGACGACGGCACGATCAAGGCGTATCCCATCGCCTACGGCAGCCGCCTCAAGGTCAAGGAGGGCGACCGCGTGACCGCGGGCGACGAGCTGACCGAGGGCCAGATCAACCCGCACGACCTGCTGCGTATCCTCGGCGTCAAGGCCGTTCAGGAGCACCTGCTCAAGGAGGTCCTGATGGTCTACCGCCTGCAGGGCGTCGGCATCGGCGACAAGCACATCGAGGTCATCGTCCATCAGATGCTGCGCAAGGTTCGCGTCGAGGACGCGGGCGATACGAACATGCTCCCCGGCTCGATGGTGGACATCTTCCACTTCGAGAAGGAGAACGAGAAGACCATCGCCAACGGCGGCCGTCCGGCTGTCGCCAAGCGCATCCTGCTGGGCATCACGAAGGCCGCGCTGGCGACCGATTCCTTCCTCTCCGCCGCCTCCTTCCAGGAGACGACCCGCGTGCTGACCGAGGCCGCGATCAAGGGCAAGGAGGATCCGCTCGTCGGCCTCAAGGAGAATGTCATCATCGGCAAGCTCATCCCGGCCGGCACCGGTATGCCGCGCTACAAGGACGTCGAGATCAAGGAGACGTACTGAGCGCAGGGGCGAAGGCCCGGAATCATCTGAATCCATACGACAAACGGGCCGCCCGGAGGACGTGGTTTCCTCCGGGCGGCCCGCTTTGCTCATTTTTGCTCCCTGTGGAACGCGATCTCCGAGGGATCGTTGTTCGGATTGTCCTTGCCGACATTGCCCTGCGGCTTGAGTGTATGAATGGCGTAGAGCTGGGAGAGCGAGCGCGCCTCGCCCTCGTTTTCCGGCACCTGCTGCATCAGCCCGGTGCATTCCGTGGCGCTCTGCACGTTGCGGCGCGTGTGGAAGGATTCGTCCGCGGTCTCCTGACGCGCGGGCGGATTCCATTGCCATGCGGCGGATGTATGGCGTCGTTCCTGTCTGCTCATTGCGTGGCCTCCCATCTGGTCTTCTCCTTTATAGAATGCCGGAGGCGGCGCGTTTGACACAGGAAAAAGATTCCATGAAAGCATTATGGAGCGCTCAGCAGCGCAGCGAGCTCAGGCGGCAGCGGCTCGTGCAGCTCGATTTGCGTGCCCGTGATGGGCTGTGTGCAGCAAAGGTGTGCGCTGTGCAGCGCGAAGCGGCCGGAGAGCGCGGGATGCTCCGTGCCATAGAGATAGTCCCCCACGATCGGGCAGCCGATGGAGGCGAGATGGACGCGGATCTGATGCGTGCGCCCCGTCTCAAGGCGCAGGCGCAGGAGCGCGCGGCCGTTTTGAACCGCCTCGACGCGGTAATGCGTCACAGCCCTTCGGCCGGAGGGGTCGACGCAGCGCCGCGCGCCCGTGCCCGGACGCGCGATGGGCGCGTCGATGACGCCGCTGTCCTGTGCGGGGACGCCCTGCGTGACGGCGAGGTACTCGCGCAGGAAGGCGTCGCTGTGCAGCTGGGCGGTCAGCAGTCGCTGAGCGTGCGCGTGGCGTGCGACGACGAGCAGGCCGCTGGTGCCCTTGTCGAGCCGGTTGACGGGATGATAGTGAAAGGTCTGCGCGTCGGCGCCCAGCAGCGCGATGAGCTGCTCGCGCAGCGTCCCCGTGCGGATATGGGTGCTGGGCAGCGTCGCCAGCGGCGCGCCCTTGGCGGCGACCAGCATGTCCTCGTCGAGATAGCGGATGAAGGAGGGCGGGAGCGCTTTCTCGCCAGGAGCGGCCGCATCGCAAGGGACGGTTTCATCGCCGGGGAGGATTTCATCGCAGGGAAGCAGGAGCGTGACGACCTCGCCTGCGTGAAGGATGCGGTCAGCACGCGCCGGCTCGCCGTTGACCCGCACGCCGCCCTGCACCTTCAGGCGGCGGAAGGCATGCGCGCCGAGCTGAAAGCGTCGCGGCACGACGGAGCGGATGGCGCGCCCCTCGTCCTCGGGCGCGACGGTATAGGTGAGCATGCGCATAAAGAACCCCTCCGCATCAGAAAGTGGGCCCATTATACCACAGAGCGGGGTCAGTTGACAAAGTCCGGGCGGAAAGCTACAATGAAAGCCAGGAATGAAAGCCGGGAATAAACTGGAAAAGAGGCGGAAGCATGGAGGCATACGCGGCGTTCGAGGCGCGGCAGGCGGACATTCGGGAGCGGCTGCTGGCGGCGAAGGATCCCGCCGGGGCGGTCTCCGCGGCGACGATGGCGATGGAGCAGATCGCGGCGGAGTTGGCGCAGGAGGAGAGCGATGGCATGGCGCGCCAGCGCCAGCAGGCCGTGCTGGCGGCGCTGCGGCGCGCGCCCGTGCTGCTGCGCGCCCCGCAGGCGCAGGGGCGGCTCATCCTTGACGGCGCGCAGGAAAAGGGCGGCGGCGTCAGAAAGGGCCTTTTGGCGGCGGGCGCGCTGCTGCTCGGCGCATTGGCGCTCTTTGAGCTCATCGACGGGCGGCCGCTCTTCGCGGCGCTTCAAATCGCGGGCGCGGCGCTGCTGGCGCTGGGCGGCGCGAGGGCTCCGCAGGCGCAGAGCGCGCGGGCGGAGGCAACGCTCAGCGTCGACGCGGACGCGCTGCTGCGCGCGCTGGGCGAGCTGTGCCGGGCGGCGGATGTCTGCGTGAGCGATCTGGCGCTGCTGGAGCGCGACGGCGCGGCGGCGCGCCTGAGCGGGGAGGCGGACGAGGCGATGCTCGACCTGCTCGTTTCGCTCCTGGAGGCGCGCGCGACGGGGCGAGCGGACGTCGCGCTGCGCAGCCTCGACCAGGCGGAGACATATCTCAGGCGGCTGGGCGTGACGCCGGTATGGTTTGAGCGCGGGAACGCGGAGAGCGCGCGGATGTTCGACCTGCTGCCCACGCTCAGCGGGGAGAGGACGATCCGCCCCGCGCTGATGAAGGATGGAAGGCTGATCCGCCGCGGCGTGGCGGCCTGCGCTGCGGCCGTGCAGGCGCGCTGAAGGGAGAAGGACGATGAAGATACTCGGCTTTGATCTGGGCGACGGCGAGAGCGCCGTCGCCGTGCTCGACGCGGACTCGACGGTCGAGCCGCGCATGCTTCCGCTGCTGGGCCGCACGAGCCTGCTCTCGGCCGTTGGCACGCGGGAGGGGCGCATTGTCGTGGGCGAGGAGGCGAGCGTCTTGGCGGGCGCGCAGGACGCGCAGGTGCGCTTCAAGTCGCGCTACCTGACCGACCCGCAGGCGCATGCCGCCGTGCGCGCGTTCGCGCAGGGCGTGATGGCGGCGCTGATGCAGGAGGAGCCGGCGCTGATGGCGGAGGTCTCGCGCACGGTCGTGGGCTGTCCGGCGGGCTGGGGCGAGGGCAGGCGGCAGCAGTATGCCGCGCTGATGGAGTCGGCAGGCTTTCCGAACGTGAGCGTCGTGCCGGAGCCGCGCGCAGCCTTTCTCTACGCGCGCCACGCGCGCGGGCTACGCGTCGATCCCGCGCTGATGCGCCGCAGCGCCGTCGTCATCGACATCGGCAGCTCGACGACGGACTTTGCGTACATCGTCGACGGGCATCAGCAGAATCTCTCGCTCTTTGGCGACACGAACCTGGGCGGCGGTGTGCTCGACGAGCTGATCCTTGCGCGCTGCGTCAAGGCTTCGCCGGACAGGGCGGGGCTTGAGCGCGTGCTGGCGGAGAGCCCGGCCTGGAGGAGCTACTGCGAGCTGGAGGCGCGCCGGCTCAAGGAGCGCTACTTCCTTGATGAGGAGAAATGGCAGGAGGAGGCGCTGCGCGCGCCGGTCGTCGTCTGCTACGACGAGACGCTGATGCTCGAGCTTGCCCTCGACGCCCGGTCGATGGAGGAGATCATCCGCACGCCGGCGGCGGCGCTGGGCGGGCGCAGCTTTGTGACCTGCCTGCGCGACGCGCTGAACGCGGCGAAGACGGTCAGCCGGGCATGTCCGCCGCAGGCCGTCATCTTGACGGGCGGCGCATCGCGGATGGCCTTCTTCCGGGAGGCCTGCCGGGCGGCGTTTGAGGGCAGCCTGATCGTGCTCTGCCCGGAGCCGGAATGCTCCATCGCGCGCGGGCTCGCCTACGCCGGGCGGGTCGACGAGCATCTGGCGCTGTTTCGGCGGGAGGTCGCCTCCCTCGCGCGGGGCGAGCGGCTGAGCGCCGCCGTCGGCGCGAGCATCCACGAGCTCTACCAGCCGCTGGCCCATGCGCTCTTTGAGGCGGCGAAGGAGAGCGCGCTCGACGCCGTCGCGCTCTGGCGCAAGGGCGGCGTGGCGACGATCGAGGAGCTGGAGCAGGTGATCGCCGCGCGCATCGTGCAGGCGGCCGGCGGGGAGGCCGTGCGCGCGCGCATGGAGGAGCCGCTGCGCGCCTGGACGGATGCGCTCCTGCGTGCGCTGGAGGGAGAGCTGACGAGCCTCTGCCTGCGCTGTGGCGTGCCGCCGGAGCAGATGAGCCTGAGCGGCACGAGGCTCGACGCGGGCGTCGGCGGCATCAGCCTGTCGATGACGGACGCGATGGGCATGGACGTGCTCTCCGGGCTGCTGGGCGTCGTGCTGGCGGCGGCGGGCGCGAGCGTCTGCGGCGGGGGCGGCGTCGCGCTCATCAGCGCGGGGCCGCTGGGCATGATCGCGGGCGCGGCGGCGGGCGTGCTGCTGGCTGTGGTCGGCAAATCGGGCATGGAGAGGATGCTGCGCCGCGCAAGGCTGCCCGTGCTCCTTCGCCAGGCTGTGCTGCCCGCCGCCGTGGCGCGGGGCATCGACCGCCAGCGCCCGGCCATCGAGCGGGAGATCATCCGCTCGCTCGCCGACCCGGCGAACGGCTTTGCCGCGCGGCTGTGCCAGAGCCTTTCGCAGACGCTCGGCGGGCAGCTGGAGGAGATGGCGCGAAACGCCGAGATGTCGATCTCTGCCTGAAATTGCAAAAAAAGACCGGGGAAAGCATGTGCAATCTGACGAATCTATGATATAATGAAATCAGAGATCAATCTTGCAGGAGGGATTTTATGGAATTTCATGTCTACGAAAGCGCCAGGGCGGCCTGTGAAGCGGCCGGCGTCCTGATCGCCGCGCAGGTGACCCGCAAGGGCGACAGCGTGCTGGGCCTCGCAACCGGTTCCACCCCCATCCCCGCGTATGAGATGCTCGTGCAGTGGTATGAGCGCGGCGTCATCGACTTTGACCGCGTTCGCACGTTCAACCTTGACGAATATGTCGGCATCGACCACAAGAACCCGCTGAGCTACCACGCCTTCATGCAGGAGCATCTGTTCAGCAAGGTCAACCTGCGACCGGAGAACACGCACCTGCCCAGCGGCCATTCCGCCGAGGCGGGGCTCAAGTATGACCGCGCGATCCACGAAGCCGGCGGCATCGACATTCAGCTGCTGGGCATCGGCCGCAACGGCCACATCGGCTTCAACGAGCCGGCGAAGGACTTCACCTTCGGCACCCACGTCGTCACGCTGACGCAGGACACCATCGAGGCGAACGCCCGCTTCTTCAAGAGCCCGGACGACGTGCCGCGCCAGGCAATCTCCATGGGCATCGGCAACATCATGGCGGCGAAGTGCGTCGTGCTCGTTGCGACGGGTGCGGACAAGGCCGACGCCGTCTACAAGACGCTCTGCGGCCCGATCACCCCGCAGGTTCCGGCTTCCATCCTTCAGCTCCATCCCTGCTGCGTGATTCTGGCGGATCACGAGGCGGGCGAGCTGGTCGAGCGCGAGCGCGGATGAGCCGCACGGCTGCGGCCTGAGATCGGAGGCGTTTCCATTGCTGATTCAAAACGGAACGGCGTTTGTTCATGGCAGGCTGACAAAAACAGATGTGCGCGTGGAGGACGGGCGCATCGCTGAGGTCGGCGCGTTGAGCGCAGGGCCGCACGAGGCTGTCCGCGACGCGGCCGGATGCTATGTGCTTCCCGGCTTTGTGGACATCCACATTCACGCCTTTGCCGGGGCGGACTGCATGCGCGGCGAGGGAGACGTGCGCAGGATGAGCCGCTCCCTGCTGGACACGGGCGTGGCGGCGTTTGTGCCCACGACGATGAGCGCCTGGCCGGGCGAAACCTACGAGGCCCTGCGCGGCATCCAGGCCGTCATGGACAGGCCGGAGGCGCGCGGCGCGGCCGTGCTGGGCGCGCACATGGAGGCTCCCTTCCTGAACCCCGAATTCAAGGGCGCGCAGCTGGGCGAATGCCTGCGCAGCCCGTCGGTGGAGGCCTACATGGAGATGGTTCGGGAACTCTCCTGCGTGAGGATGATGACGCTGGCGCCGGAGCTGCCGGGCGCGCTCAACCTGATTGCCTACCTCAAGGGGCTGGGCGTCGTGACCTGCGCGGCGCATACCGGCGCGAAGGCTGCCGATATCCACGCCGCGGCAGACGTCGGCCTGACGCAGATCACGCATCTGTTCAACGCGCAGACGCCGCTGCATCACCGCGAGCCGGGCGTGCCGGGCGCGGGCCTGGCGGACGAGCGCATCCTCGTGCAGGTCATCGCGGACGGCATCCATCTGCATCCGGATGTGCTGCGCATCGCGGCGCTTTGCAAGGGCGCAAAGGGCATGGCGCTGATCTCCGACTCGATGGAGGCGGCGGGCCTGCCGGACGGGCAGTACGACCTGGGCGGGCAAGCGGTCTTCGTCAGGGACGGCGCGGCGCGGCTGCACAACGGCGTGCTGGCCGGCTCGACGCTCAAGCTGCATCAGGCCGTGCGCAACATGATCACCCTGGCGCACATCCCGGCGGAGACGGTCATCCCGATGGCGACGAGCACGCCCGCCGACTCGATCGGCGCGAAGGGCTACGGGCGCATCGAGCCCGGCGCCGTGGGCGTGCTGGCGCTGATGGACGCGGACTGGAACCTTTGCGGCGTTGTAGGATAAAAGAGAAATGAGGGAGGAAACCGCCTGCATGCGGCTTCCTCCCTTTGTCATGCTTGACGCGCGGGGCAAAATCCTGTATGATACGGGGCAGACAGACCGCATGAACGGGGAAAGAGGAGAGAGAGCATGGATCACGCACAGATCGAGCGCATCAACGAGCTGGCGCGCAAGAAGAAGACCGTCGGCCTCACGGCGCAGGAGCTCGAGGAGCAGGCCGCGCTGCGCGCGCAGTACCTGAAGGAATTCCGCGCCAACATGGAGGATACGCTCAGCCGCGTGCGCGTGGAGCAGGCGGACGGCACCTACAAGCCGCTCGTCAAAAAGGACAAAAAAAACTGACAAAGCAAAAAACGATCGCCCGGGACAGACTGCGCCCGGGCGATTGGCGTATGGCGGCCAGGGAGAAAAGCATGAAGAAGAGAAAAAAGCGCATCCGTGCGCAGAATGTCCTTGCCGGCGCAGTCGCCCTGCTCGCCGCGGCGGGCGTCATCCTCTGCATCGCGCGGGCCGTCGCGGCCGGGCGGACGCCTGCGCAGGCATGCCTGCTGCTCGCGCTGTGCTGCGCGGGGCTAGCGCTTGCGGCGGCGCTGCAGATCGCGCTGCACGAGGTGGGGCATCTGGTCTTCGGGCTGCTGTCGGGCTACCGCTTCAGCTCCCTGCGCATCGGCAGCCTGATGCTGGTGCGCGAGGAAGACGGGCTTCGCCTGCGCCGGCTCTCCGTCGCGGGGACAGGCGGTCAATGCCTGATGACACCGCCGGCGCTGCGGGACGGGCGGATGCCCGTCGCGCTCTTCAACCTCGGCGGCGCGCTGATGAATCTGCTGACGGCGGCCGCCTTCCTCGCGCTCTCCTTTGCGGCGCAGGGGCTGGCGCGCGCGCTGCTGCGGCTGCCGGCCGTCCTGGGCGCGGCCTTCGCGCTGCTCAACGGCGTGCCGATGCGCACGGATGCGCTGAGCAACGACGGGGAGAACGCGCGCGCCCTGCGCGGCGACCGGGAGGCGATGCGTGCCTTCTGGGTGCAGCTGATGGTCAGCGAGCGGATGGCGCGGGGCGAGCGGCTTCGGGACATGCCGCAGGACTGGTTTGCCGTGCCGGACGCCGCGGGCATGCAGAGCGGCATGACCGCGGCGCTGGGCGTGTTCGCCTGCAACCGGCTGATGGATCTGCATGACTTTGAGGAGGCCGACGAGCTGATGGCGCGGCTGCTGCGGACGAAAAGCGGCATCGCGGGGCTGCACAGGATGATGCTGCTGTGCGACAGGCTCTACGTCGCGCTGATCACGCCGGGGCGGGAGGACGGCGCCCGGACGCTTTGCACGCAGGGCCTGGAGGCGTTCATGGTCTCAATGAAGGACTTTCCCTCCGTGCTGCGCACGCAGTATGCCCGCGCGCTGCTCATGCAGCGGGATGCGCAGGAGGCGGCGCGGCTAAGGGCGCAGTTTGAGCGCTGCGCGCGCCGATACCCCTACGCGGGCGACATCGCCTCGGAGCGGGAGCTCATGGCGATTGCGGATCGCTGTGCGCAGCCTTCCACGCCTTGATCTCCTCCAGACGCGCCTTGAATTTGGCCTCGAGCCCTTGGGTGGTGGGTTCATAGTAGACGCGGCCGCGCAGAGAATCGGGCAGGCACTGCATGCTGGTCAGCTTGTCCTGCGCGTCATGCGCGTACTGATAGCCCTCGCCGTAATGCAGCTCGGTCATGAGCTTCGTCGGCGCGTTGCGGATGACGAGCGGGACGGGCTCGGCCATGCGGCTCTGCGCATCCGCCTTGGCCTGCTCATAGGCCGTGTAGAGCGCGTTTGACCTGGGCGCGAGGGCCATGTAGACGACCGCCTGCGTCAGATGCACCGTGCATTCGGGCATGCCCAGAAAGTGGCAGGCCTGATAAGCGGCGACGGCGATCTCCAGCGCGCGGGGATCGGCCAGGCCGACATCCTCGCTGGCAAAGCGGATGATGCGCCGGGCGACGTAGAGCGGATCCTCCCCGGCCTCGAGCATGCGCGCCAGCCAGTAGACCGCCGCGTCCGGATCGGAATTGCGCATCGACTTGTGCAGCGCGGAGATGATGTTGTAGTGCTCATCACCCTGCCTGTCGTAGAGCAGGGACTTTTTGGAGATGCACTGCTCCAGCGTCTCGCGCGTGACGCGCACGACGCCGCCCTCCTCGGGCGCGTTGAGCACGGCCATCTCCAGCGTGGAGAGCGCGCTGCGGGCGTCGCCGTTTGCAAAGACCGCGATCGCGCGCAGCAGCTCCGGCAGGCACTCGACCCTCTGGCCGCCGAAGCCGCGTGGATCCGTCAGCGCGCGGGCGAGCAGGCCGGTCAGATCCTCCTCGCTCAGGGCCTGCAGGACGAAGACCTTGCAGCGGGAGAGCAGCGCGCCGTTGACCTCGAAGGAGGGGTTTTCCGTCGTCGCGCCGATGAGGATGATGCTGCCCTTTTCCACGAAGGGGAGAAAGGCGTCCTGCTGCGCCTTGTTGAAGCGGTGAATCTCGTCGACGAAGACGATCGTCCGCTCGCCGAAGGCCCGGGCGCGCTCGGCCTTCTCCATGACCGCGCGGATATCGCGGATGCCGCTGGTGACGGCCGAAAAATCGACAAAGGCGGCCTTCGTGCGCCCCGCGATGATGCGCGCGAGCGTCGTCTTCCCCACGCCCGGCGGGCCCCAGAAGATCATCGAGGCGATCTGGTCGCTTTCAATCAGGCGGCGGAGCACCTTCCCCGGGCCGAGCAGATGCTGCTGGCCGGCAAATTCGTCGAGCGTGCGCGGGCGCAGGCGCGCCGCAAGCGGCTCCGCGGCGGAGGCGCCAAAGAGCGTGGTCTGTTCCATCGTCATCCCTCCCTGTCTGCCCTGATTATAATACACAGCGGGCGGGAAAGCAAACGGAGGACTGGCGCAGGGCGGGACAATGTGGTATACTGGTTTCGGCAAAATTCGCAAAAACGGGCAGCGGAGGGAAGAAATGGGAGCGCCCGTTCGTCGAATTGACAGAGGAAACCGGCATGCTGCCGGCTGCATCCCCGGCGAAGGGATGCAAATGCCGCTGTTCTGCGCTCGAGGCCGGGCCTTGGGAGAAAGATTTCCATAACAAAAGTGGGGGATCACGATGAAGGGCATCAAGAGAAAGGCGCTGGCGGCCGCGCTGCTGCTGGCGGCTTTGCTGCCGGCGATGGCGCTGGCGGAGCAGTTCGCCGTCGTCACGGGCGGCAGGCTCAACCTGCGCGAATACGCGAGCACGAGCAGCCGCAGCCTGGGAAAATACGCCTCCGGCACCTGGGTACGGCTGCTGGAGCGCTCGGACGCGGGCTTTTGGCGCGTCAAGACGCTGGATGGCAAGACGGGCTACATGGCGGAGCGCTATCTGACGCTGGCCGCTTCGGCCAACCAGGGCACCGTCAAATACGCCAACGGCGGCTACGTCAACCTGCGCAGCGGCCCGTCGCTTGACACCGGCGTCATCATGCGCGTGACCAGCGGCACGGGCATCTACATCGTCGACAACAGCTACGAGTGGAACTATATCTACGTGCTGGTCAACGGCACGCCGGTCTACGGCTACATGCACGACTCCTTCATCAGCACCTCGCAGACGACCGCAACCGTCACGACGAGGAACGGCGGGCGCGTCAACGTGCGCAGCGGCCCGTCCTCCTCCTTTGGGAGCGTCGGCACGTTGGCCTCGGGCACGAAGGTCTCCGTGCTGCTCAAGGGCAGCGGCTGGTATCAGATCTCGGCGAACGGCCTGACGGGCTTCATGTCCACCTCCTACCTCTCCGGCACGGGCAGCACGGTCGGCAGCAACACGGGCTCCGGCGCGACGGCCTCGCAGACGGCCTATGTCAACAACCCGAAGAGCACGCAGGTGCTCAACCTGCGCGAGACGCCCTCGCAGAGCGCGCGCTCCATCGGCCAATACCGCAACGGCACGCAGGTCAAGGTCGTCAGCTACGGCGCGACCTGGTGCGAGGTCTACGTCGGCACGAAGCACGGCTACATGATGACGCGCTACCTGAGCTTTAACGGCAGCTACCTGCCGCCTGCGAGCGCGAGCACGCCGGTCTACGTCTATGTGACGCCCACGCCGACGCCGCTGGTTCAGGTGATCACGCCCATGCCGGTGCAGACGCCGGTCTCCTCCGTGCCCTCGGCGGGCACGAGGGGCACGCTCGCCGTGCGCGCGGGCAGCAGCGAGACGATGGTGAGCGTCTACAACGACTCGACGCTCACCTCGCTCAAGGCGAGCTACCCGCCGGCGACGCCGATGACGATTCTCAGCTACGGCGAGAGCGTCTGTATGATCCTCATCGACAGCGGCGTGGCCTATGTCCCGACCTGGAATGTGAATTATTGAATGCGCGAAGCGAAGAAGGGAGTCTGAGGGATGAAATCCCTCAGGCAGGTTTGGGCGGCAGCCCAACGTATCTGGAATGAAAAAGAATGTAGTTTCAGAGCAGAATGCGAAGCATTCTACGATTGAAACGGGTTTGATACTGTAAAGCGGAGTTTTGAATGCGGTCTGAGCGGCGCGTCGTTCGCGCCGCTTTTTGCATGCCCTCCCTCCATCCGCGCATACTATATGCCGGAGGGATGACGATGAATTTGAAACCGATCGTGCCGGCGCTTGTGGCTTTGCTGCTGTGCACGGGCTGCGCCTCGCGCGGCACGCAGGCGGACAAGCCCGCCCTGCCCCAGCCGGAAAACACGCCTGCGAAGACGCAGGGAAAGACGGCCGCGGAGCTCGTGCCGGACAGGCTTGAAAGAAACGCACAGGGCGTGCCCGTGCTGCGCGTGTATGACACGGAAAACGAGCGCATCGAGGCGCTTTCCGTTGAGGATTATCTGCCCGCCGTGCTCGCGGGGGAGATGGCGGGCGACTGGCCGCTGGAGGCGCTCAAGGCACAGGCGATCCTCGCGCGGACGTTTGTGCTGCAATTCGTCTCGCAGAAGGAATCGATGTATGAGGGTGCGGATATCTCCACGGATATCAAGGAGGCGCAGGCGTATGACGCATCGGGCGTCAACGAGCGCATCCGCCAGGCCGTCAGCGAGACGCGCGGCATCGTGCTCAACGCCGGCGGCGAGCTGCCCTACGCCTGGTTCCACGCGCATTCGGGCGGGCTGACGGCGCGCGCCAAGGAGGGGCTTGACTACGAGAAGGAGGAGCCCGGCTACACACAGTGCGTCAAGGGCATGGAAAACGACGAGGCGCCCGCCGAGGCGGCGAGCTGGGAGGCCGTCTTCACGGCGGAGGAGGTGCTCGCCGCGGCGCGCGACGCGGGCGGCGGCGCGATTGAAGCGCTGACGGACATCTCCATCGGCCAGCGCGGCGAATCCGGGCGCGCGACGACGCTGATGATCTCCGGCAAGGAGGTCTCCGCGCCGGCCTTCCGCATTGCCATCGGGTCGACGAAGATGCGCTCCTGCCTGATCGAGAGCCTCCGTCTCAGCGATGGCCAGGTCGTCATGAGCGGCAAGGGCTACGGCCACGGCGTAGGCATGAGCCAGTGGGGCGCCTATGCGATGGCCAAACAGGGGGGCAGCGCGGAGGAGATCGTGACGCACTACTTCGCGGGCGTGACGCTCGACCAGGCCTGGCAGTAAAAAGGGAAACGCAAGGCATTCCCCAGCGGAAGGGAAAACCGGCCGCAGGGGAATTTTTGGCTTGTACGGATCAGCTTCAAATTGCCTTCAAGCGTGTGAAGCGAAGAAGGGAGTCCGAGGGACATTGTCCCTCGGGCAGGTTATCGGGCGGCAGCCCTATCGGACTCAAGCATAAAAACGCAGTCTCAGAGCAGGCTGCGCAGCAGCCTACGATTGAGACGGGTTTGATTCTGCAAGCAGGGTTTTACTCTGTAAGTCCTTCTGCAAAGCTCCGGCCTCGGCTGCAAGGCAATGGGATTTATGACATTTCGTCGGAGATGCAACCGGCATCATGCCGGTTTACTCTGTAAGTTCATCTGCAAGGCTCCGGTCTCGGGCACAAAGCAACTGGACAACCATCACTTCGTCGGAAATGCAACCAAAGCGCATAAGTCCTCCGCTTTTTGGCGCTTTGGATGGAAAATGTACTTGACTTCATCATTGCCTGTGAAGTATACTATAATCGCTTTCGCATGGAACAATGCGCCGCGCAGACGGCGCAGCCCGCAGGGGCTCACATCAATTTTCAATCTTTCATCATAAGGAGTGTGTTCACTATGGCATCGTCTGTCAGAACGTATCAGCCCAAGAAGCGCCAGCGCGCGAAGGTGCATGGCTTCCGTGCCCGCATGGCCACCAAGAACGGCCGCAAGGTCCTTGCCCGCCGCCGCGCCCGCGGCCGCGCGAAGCTGACCGTTTCCAATCCGGTCTGATGACCGCCCCGGGGGCTCGCCCCGGCGCAGGCATCAGTCTCCGCCAATCCGGCGGAACCCGCCCTTCCCCCCAGCATGCGGGGAGGGGCGCTCGGTCCGGCCCGGCAAAGACCGGGAGCGGGCCTTTTTCTTTAGCTTAAGGGGAGCGATTTCGTCTTGCAGAGAAGGTACAGCCTCAAAAAGAACGCGCAGTTCAAATACGTCCACCGGCGCGGCACCTCGGGCGGCTCGCATGAGCTCGTCCTGCTGTATGTGCGCGCCAACACCCTCAAGGTGGGGTTTTCTGTGGGCAAGAAGATCGGCTGCGCCGTCGAGCGCAACCGCGTCAAACGCCGCCTCCGCGCGGCGGTCGCCCCTCTGCTGCCCCGGATGAAGCAGGGGCTGTATGTCTTTATTGCCCGCCAGCCGGCTGCACAGGCTGATTTTGACAGGCTGTGCCGTTCCATGCAGAGTCTGCTGCGCAGGCAAAACCTTTTGCAGAAGGCGGAGCCGCAGGAAAGGGAAGAAGGCGCGCACCAATGATCAAGCGCCTCTTTCTCGCCATGATCCGGTTCTATCAGCGCTGCATCAGCCCGATGCACGCGCCCTGCTGCCGCTTTACGCCGACCTGCTCCCAGTACGCGCTTGAGGCGATCACCAAATACGGCGCGCTCAAGGGCGGCTATCTCGCCGTGCGGCGCATTCTGCGCTGCCATCCCTTCTACAAGGGAGATCCCTATGACCCCGTACCCTGACCAAAGCGCCGGGTGCGCGGGCGGCTGATCGGAATCCGCCGCGAGGGCGGATGAAACAAGAGCATTCTCAAATCGGATAAGGAGGACGCCGGGTCCATGAGTTTTCTCAATTCGCTGCTGCTGACCATCATGAAGGCGCTGCATTCGTTCATCAACAACTACGCGCTGACGATCATCGTCTTCACCATCCTCATCAAGCTGGTGGTCATGCCGCTCAACCTGAAGAGCCGCCGCTCGACCATGCGCATGGCGAGCGTTCAGCCCAAGATGCAGGCGCTCCAGGAAAAGTACAAGGATGACCAGGAAAAGCTCAATCAGAAGCTCCAGGAGCTCTACCGCAAGGAGGGCGTCAGTCCGATGGGCGGCTGCCTGCCGATGATCATCTCGATGGTCATCCTGTTTGCGATGTTCTATGCGCTGCGCACGTTCGCCAACGAGCAGCTCGTCACGCAGTTCCTCACCTTCTACCATCATTCGGACATGGATCCGCGCACGCTGACGGATTCCTTCTTCTGGATCCGCAATCTCTGGATGCCGGACAGCCCGTTCGCCACGTTCATGCCGGACGTCTCCTCGCTCCAGCTCGTGGATTACCAGGTCTGGAACGACGTGAGCGCGAAGCTCGCCGCCGCCGGCACGATTCCGGAGGCGCTTTCCTTCGCCGACCGCAACGCGATGATGGCCTATATCACCGATGTCGTCACCCCGTTCATCTCCTCCGAGGCCTATGCGCCGTACATCGCGCCCGTCACCGGCCTGGGCAACATGAGCCTGCTCGGCCTGATCCGATTCTCCATCTACAAAGAGGGCAACGGCTGGTTCGTCCTGCCGATCCTCTCCGTCGTCTCCCAGATCTTCATGCAGAAGCTGACGATGAAGGCCCAGCCGATGGATCCCTCCCAGGCCGGCTCCCAGAAGACCATGCTCTGGGTCATGACCTTCATGTCCCTCTACTTCTGCGCCAGCTACAACTCCGCGTTCGCGCTCTACTGGGTCGCTTCCAACATCTACGCCATCATCGAACAGATCGGTTTCAACAGGTATTTTGAGCTGCAGGACCGCAAGGCCGCCAAAGCAGAGGAGGTTGGCATCTGATGAGGAGCCAGGAATTTACCGGAAAAACCACGCAGGAAGCCATTGACGCCGGCCTCGCCGCGCTGGGCGTCACCATCGCGGACGTCCATGTGGACGTGCTGCAGGAGGGCGCGAAGGGCCTCTTTGGCCTCTTTGGCAGCAAGCCTGCGCGCGTCCGCCTGACCGTCATGGAGGACGAGCGGGAGGACGACCACGGCTTGAGCGACCTGCTGGGCAGCTTCAGCCTGGGCGACGCGCAGCCGCGCAAGAAGCCGCAGCAGCGCCCTGCGCCGAAGGCGGAGGCAAAGCCCGCGCCGAAGGCCGAAACGAAGCCCGCGCCGAAGGCCGAAACGAAGCTTGCGCCGAAGGCCGAAACGAAGCCCGCGCCGAAGGCGGAGGCAAAGCCCGCGCCGAAGGCCGAAACAAAGCCCACGCCGAAGGCGGAGGCAAAGCCTGCGCCGAAGGCCGATGCGCAGCCCGCTGAGCCGGCCGCGCAGGCCGCGCCCAAGCCCAGAAATCCGCGCCCGCCGCGCCCGCCCAAGCCGCGCGCGCCCAGGCAGGAGGCGCAGCCCAAGGAGGCTGCGGGGACGCTTGAGCAGGCCATCGAGGAGCGCGAGGCCGCGCCGATGATCCCGGCGCAGCCGTTTGAGCCGACCGAGCCGCCCGTCATGCACGACGAGAGCACGCCTGCGGGCCGCGCGCAGCGCTTCCTGATAGACGTCACCGCGCGCATGGGCGTCAAGGTCGACGTCTATGTCGACGCGAGCAAGGAGGACAGCCTCTACATCCACATGATCGGCGACACGCTCGGCATTCTCATCGGCCGCCGCGGCGAGACGCTCGACGCGCTGCAGTACCTGACGAGCCTGCAGGTCAACAAGGGCCGCGAGGGCTATATCCGCGTGACGCTGGACACCGAAAACTACCGCGCCAAGCGCGAGGACAGCCTGCGCCGTCTCGCGCAGCGCATGGCCAACCGAGCGCAGAAGACGGGGCGCAGCGTCGTGCTCGAGCCGATGAATCCCTACGAGCGCCGCGTGCTGCATACCGCGCTGCAGAATCATCCGGCCGTGACGACCCACTCCGAGGGCGAGGAGCCGAACCGCCGCGTGGTCATCATGCTGCGCAGCCAGCCCGAGCGCGCCGCGCAGGGAGGGAAGCCCGTCGCCGACGGCAAGGGCGACAAGCCCGCAGGCGCGCGCAAGAGCAGAAGCCGACGCCGCGGCAGAAGGCGCGGCCCCGCGGCCGCAGCGGCACAGGAAGCCCTGACCGCGCCGCAGGAGACCGCGCCGCAGGAGACTGCGCCGCAGGAGACCGCGCCGCAGGAGACCGCGCCGCAGGAGACCGCGCCGCAGCAGGCCGCCCCGCAGCCGGCGGGCGAAGAGGCCTGAGCCTTCCCCGTCCGGGAAGCCAGTCACAGCAATCCGGGGCAGGGAGACAAGGCGCTCCCGCCCCTTTTCTGTCTGCCGGAAGAGAAAGGATCCCTCCATGATGGAACGAATTGAACGCCGGATCCGGGCTCTCCTTCTGAGCCTGGCCTCCAACGTCGGCCTCTACGCCCTGGCCGCCTTCCTGTTTATGGGCGTGCTGATCACGAGCCCCCTGCGCTGGTATCAGGATCAGGTGCAGAACTACTTCAGCTTTATCCTCATCCCCTGGGGCATGGCGCTGTGCCTGCTTCGGCTCATTCGCCGCCAGCAGCTTGCCGGGCCCACCGGGGCGGACGTGCGCGTGCTGTTCGTGCTGCTGATGTGGATCGTTTTGCCGTTTGCCTACCGCTTCGGCCTGACGTACAACAACATCAACAGCTGGTGCGGCTACGCGATCGTGTTCTTCGGCATCTATGCGCTGCTGCGGGAGGAGACGACCGAGCGGCGAAGCCGCATGTTTGACTGGGCCGGCGGGGCCTTCTGCGCGTTTTCGCTGTTCTATGGCGCCGCGCTGCTCTACTGCGTCATCACCGTGCAGACCTTCGCCGCCGACCAGGGCGATTACGGCTTCGGCTTTTATGGAAACATGTTCCTCTGCGGCGGCATTCACTACAACACGACGGCGATGGTCGCCTTGGCCGCGCTGTTCATGAGCCTGTCCGGCGTGGGGCGCAGGAAGCATCTGCCTGCGAAGCTCGTGCATCTGCTCGCCGCGCTGATGATGGCCGTCATCGTCGTGCTCACGCAGAGCCGCACGGCGCGCTATGCGATGATCCTCGCGTTCTCCGCGGGCGCGCTGAGCATCGCGATGGGCCGCATCCGTGCGCGGCAGCCGCTGCGCCTGCTCGCCGGGCTGCTCGTCGCCGCGCTGACGGCAGGGGTCTGCTACGGCGGGGCGTCGCTGCTCAGCGACGCGGCGCTTCAGCACTACATGCGCGTGGAGAACGCGCGCGCGGGCGTGGCGATGAACCGGCAGGGAGAACGCAGCCTTCCGTCGCTCGCAGCTGCGGCTGAGGCTGAGGAGGAGAGCACACCGACGCCGCAGCCCACGCCGGAGGCAACGCTTGCCACGGAGGTGACGCTTGCCACGGAGGCAACGCTTGCCACGGAGGCAACGCTTGCCACGGAGGCAACGCTTGCCACGGAGGCGACGCCTGACCCCGAGGCGACCCCCACGCCGGAGGCGACGCCGCTCTCGCTCACCCCGCGCGAGGCGACGGATACCTCCTTCAACGGGCGGATGACGATCTGGGAGGGTCTCTTTACCTTCTGGAAGGACGATCCCAAGGCGATGCTGATCGGCAATGGCGTCGGCCGCACGGGCGGCATCGTCGTGGAGAATATCTCCTGGAATCAGCTCAGCGGCATCACGATGCACAACACCTATCTCCAGTTCATTGCGGATTTCGGCCTCGTCGGCTTTGCGCTGCTGTGCCTGTTCTTCCTGACGATCCTGGCCCCCTGCCTGCGCACGTTCTTCGCTGCGGGCCGGCGGGTGGACGGCCGGCTGTCAATGGGCATGGCCGTCGTCGCGATTCTCATCACGGGCATGATGGAGAGTGCGCCGCTGGGCGAGCTGACGTCGATGAACGTCGTGCTCTTCTTCGCGCTGGCCATCCTTGCCGCGCCGCAGGAGCCGGCCGCCTTGTAAAACCGGCAGGCCTTGTGGTATAATTCCTTTACCATGGATTTTGCGCGCTGAAACTCCGAAGGGAGGCTTTTCTATGAAACATCCGACGCTTGCGCCGCTGTGTGCGGCGCTGCTGTGCGCGGCGCTGGCGATGCCCGCGGGCGCGCTGGCCCAGCAGACGACCTATGTCTTCCCCTATGAGGGCTTCCGCTACACGCAGCAGGGGGACGAAACCGTCCTCACCCAGACCAACCTGGACGATCACGCGGATTTGCTCGCCTCGCTGGGCACGACAAAGGAGGCCGTGCTGGCGAGCTACATCGCCTCCGGCATTGTCATGGAGGTCATCCCTGAGAACGGCGGACAGATCGCCGTCAGCGTCGTGAGCGCAGGCGCGTTTGCCGACGTGCAGGATATGGCCGCCCTGAGCGACGAGCGTCTGGCCGACTTCGCGGCGCAGTTTGAAAACAGCGGGCTGTATGAGACCTGCGCGCTGACGCAGACCGAGCCTGTCTGCGTGCGCATGACCTCCTCGGCGATGGTCGCCTCGATGCCCGTCTATACGCTGCGCTACGCGACGCTGCACCTGGGCCAGCTCTACCTGCTGACGCAGACGGTTGTCGGCCGTGCGCCCGATGAAGGCGAAGACGCGCGCGTCGCGCAGGTGCTTGCCGGCATGAAGCTGCTGCAGTCCCGCACGGAGCCGACGCCCGAGCCGACGCCCGCGCCTACCCCAACGCCCGAGCCGACGCCCGAGCCGACGCCCGGCGTCGCGCAGGTGATCGCCTCGGAGGGCGAACTGACGGTCGAGGGCGTGCCGGCCTACACGAACAGCGCCTTGCTGACCCTCACTGGGCAGACCGCGGCCTCCGTCGAGGTGCGCGCCGCTGTGGACGGCGCGACGCTCGGGCGCACAACCTCCCGCAAGGACGGCGCCTTCTCGATGACTGTCTCCCTGCCCGAGGAGGGCGATCTCGTGCTCGCCGTGATGACGGACGACGCGGAGCAGATGCTCTCCCTGCGCTATGAGATGCCGTCCGTGCCGCTGACGGTCACGGATCCCGCCGAGCCGGTCTTCACGGGCGACACCGTGACGATCAAGGGCATCACCGCGCCCGAGGCGACGGTCTACCTCAAGGGCACGGGCGTGAGCACCAACGTCAAGGCGAGCAAGAACGGCGTATACAGCATCCGCGTCACCTTCAAGGACGCGGGCACGCAGACCTTCAGCCTTCGCGCGTCGCTCAAGGGCTATCGGGATACCGAGACGACCGTGACGCTGACGCGCGAGCTGACCGACCGCGAGCGCCTGACCGCGTTCCGCGTCAACATGATCGATTTCGACTACGCGAATATCCTCAAGAATCCGGCCCGCTATGAGGGCAAGCATTTCAAGATTCGCGGCAAGGTCATGGAGTTCACCGACTATGACGGCAGTCCCTGCGCGCTCGTCTGCGCGAACAACGCCTCCGTCGGCGTCTGGCATGATCCCGTCTGGGTTGTGCTCGACGGCACGGAGGACATCGCCGAGGAGAGCATCCTGACCTTCTACATCATCGCGGAGGGGACGACTCTCCCGGCGGATGGCCGCTACACCGAGGAGGGGGAGGAAATCGAGGCGCCCGTCGCCCGCGCCTTCCTCGTCACGGAGGCCAAATAAGCCCTTTCTGCAAAGCAGCCCCCGGAGCATGAAGCGCTCCGGGGGATTTTTCCGATTTACGGACAATAATTATCGAAATTCAATAAAAAATCATTGACAAACGATCAACTCCGTGGTATGCTTGTCCCGAGGTGAGAAAAATGAAACAGAAGCGGGAATTCCTGACGGCACAGACGGTCTTCCCCGTGCTGCGTGCGGCGACGGTGGTTTCCGGCCTCCTGGGCACGGCGCTGGCCCTCTTTCTGGCGGCCATCGGCATCGACGTGCTGAGGGCGGGCCTGGAGGAGAATATCCCCTGCTGGACAGCGGCCTCCATCATTGGGCTGGCGGCAGTCGCCGCCGTGAGCGTCTGCGCCTATGCGGCGCTGACGATCTTCTTGCGGCTGTGCGGCCGACTGGCACGGGGCAGCGCGTTCACGGCGCAGAACGTCGCGGCGATGCGGCGCATCGCGCGCTGCTTCCTGGGAGCGGGCGCGGCGCTGACCATCACCGTCGCAGGGCTGACCGTGATCATGGGCGGGATGCTCCTGCCCATGATTTATCTGCTGCTGCTCGTGCTGATTTGCCTGGGCGCTGCGCTGCTGTGCGAGGCGCTCGGCGTGCTCACGGAGCGCGCGGCGGCGCTGCAGCAGGAGAGCGAGCTGACGATCTGAGGAGGTGGAGACGCATGATCCGGATCGATCTTGACGTGATGCTCGCCCGGCGCAAGATGAGCCTGACGGAGCTCTCCCAGCGCGTGGGCATCACCATCGCGAACCTGTCCATCCTCAAGAACGGGCGCGCCAGGGCCGTGCGGCTGGAGACGCTGGACGCCATCTGCAGGGTGCTCGATTGCCAGCCGGGGGATATCCTCGTGTATGAGGAGGATGGGGTGCAGCGCTGATTGGGAGGTTTCAGGGCAGGCCGTAAAGCGGCCTACGATTGAAACAGGTTTGATTCTGCAACAAAACAAAAAAAGCCGCACCGGCTCCAAACCGGTGCGGCGCTGTATTATCGCTTCGCGCGTCGCATTCCCTCGATCAGCCGCCCCGCGCGGTTGCCCAGCAGCCTCGCTGCGCAATCCGCCATAAAGCAGCAGCATTCGCCGGCCTGCCCCTCGCGAAGCAGATGCCGGGCGACATCTCGAAAGAGCGAAGTACCTTCGTCCAGCTCCTTTACATGCTCAAAGCGCGCCTCGTAGCGCTTCATCGTCCGGCCGACGAGCAGGTTCCGCTGAAACTGCGACCGCAGCGACAGGCAATGCGAATGCCAGACGGCAGCCTGGCCACAGTAGGCGAGCGCATGGCCCGCATGCAGCAGCTTTTCCGCCATGAGCATATCCTCGTTTGTCATCACGGGCCGATCATACCCGCCGACGGCGAGCACGGCCTCCCGCCTGTACGCGGCGCAGACGTTGGAGATCAGGAACGCGCGCACGCCGAGCGCCGGGATATCCGACGCCGTCCAGATGCGGCTTTCCGCGGGATAGCTGTGGGCGCGCACGGCCCGCTCAAACGGCCGTGCGTCCGGCCTGGCAATCTGCCGGGCGCCGACCGCCGCGACGCGCGGGTCGGCAAACGGCGCGAGCAGCCGCTCGACAAGCCTGTCGTCCACGGGCAGCGCGTCCTGCGTCATGAAGAGCACGACGTTGCCCCGAGCCTCGCGCAGCGCCCGGTCGCGCGTGCCGCCGTGGTCGAATTCGCGCCTTTCGATGGAGCGCACGCGCACGCCCGGCACGGACGCCGCGAGCTGCGCCGTGCCATCCTCCGAAGCGGAATCGACGACGAGGATCTCCTGCGGCGGCACGCTCTGCGCGCGCATGCGCCGCAGCAGCTCCGCGATGCCCGGCGCGCCGTTGCACGTGGGGATGATCAGCGAAACGCGCATGGCCTGTCCTCCTTTGGCGGCGCGCCGGTGCTGTGCCGTGCGCCTGCTCTGCCCAGTATACCATGATGCGCGGGGTTTTTCAACCGGGTCCGGTGATTGACAATGCGACCGACGATTGACAATGCGTCAAATGATGAACGGGATGGAGAAAAGACTTTTTTCGGAAATAACTGAGTTTTCCTTTGACGAGGCGTTTTCTTTGTAAAAAGACGTTGATTTTTTGTTGCTTTTGGGGCGGGGCGGGCGTATAATGAAAACAGCATTGTCCCGCGCGGGCGCATCCGACGGGGCCCATCTTCAACGCTTGGGGAGGAACCACCATGCAAAAGAATGCAGAAAAGAAGACGCTCAACGGTCTTCAGTCCATCGTGCTGCTGCTGCTGATCATCGCGTCCGTCGCGGTATGCATCCGCCTGAAGACCGGCGGCCCGATGATCGGCCTTTTCGCGAGCTGGCTGTGGGTCTACGCCTTCTGCAAGGTGCTCAAAATCGATTACAGCGCGGTCATCGCGGGCGCGTATGATGCCATCCGCGTCGTCGTGCCGACGCTCTGCCTGCTCATGGCCATCGGCGTCATGATCGGCACCTGGCTGCAAAGCGGCACCATCGCCACGATCATCGTCGGCGGATTGAAGCTGATCAACCCGACCTGGCTGCTGCCGCTGACGCTGCTGTTCTGCGCGGCGCTGAGCCTCGTGACCGGCACGAGCTACGGCTCCGTCGGCAGCGCGGGCGTCGCCATGATGGCCATTGGCAACGCGATGGGCATCAACCCCGGCATGGTCGCCGGCGCGGTTATCTGCGGCGCGATGTTCGGCGACAAGCTCAGCCCGCTCTCCGACACGACCAACCTCGCCCCGGCCGTCGCGGGCGCGAAGCTCAGCGACCACGTCCGCTCCATGCTCTACACGACGATCCCGGCGTTTGTCGTCAGCCTGGTGCTCTTCACGATCCTGGGCATTCAGCAGACCTCGGGCGCCTATGAGATGAGCGACGTGAGCGGCTATATCGCGGCGCTCGAGGGCGAATTCTCCATCGGCTTCCTCGCGCTGATCCCGGCCGTCGTCATCATCGTGCTGCTGCTGCTGCGCGTGCCGGCGGTTGTCGCGCTCGGCCTCTCCGCCGTCTGCGCCGGCGCCGTCTCGATGCTCGTGCAGCATGTCAGCCTGGCCAATGTCATCCGCGTCGCCTACAACGGCTACACCACCGGCATCGACGTCGGCCTGCTCAAATCCATCCTCAACCGCGGCGGCATGAGCAGCATGATGCAGTACGTCGCGATCATCAGCTTCGCCGTCGGCATGGGCGGCATGCTCGACAAGCTGGGCGTGCTGGACAACATTCTGCGCGCGATCACCCGGCGCATCAGCAGCGACGGCGCGCTGATCACGGTGACGCTGATCGTCGGCTATGTCACCAGCATCATCAGCTGCTCCCAGCCGATGGCGCACGTGCTGACCGGCCGCCTGATGGCCCCGCTGTTCAAGGAGCGCGGCATCGCGCCGGAGATCCTTTCCCGCAGCCTGGAGGATGCCGGCACGCTGGCCGGCCCGATGATCCCCTGGCACGGCTACTGTGTTTACATGTCCGGCACGCTGGGCGTCGCCTGGGCGGCGTTCTTCCCGTATCTGTTCCTGCTGTATCTGACGCCTGTGTTCAGCATCTTCTACGGCTTCACCGGCATCTCCATCAAGCATGTCAAGCCGGAAGGGGAAAGCGCCTGATATGGAGAGGTTTGAAACGAAGCTCGTCCTGCTCGGCACGGGCACGCCCAACGCCTGCCCCAATGCCAGCGGCCCGGCCAGCGCCGTCGTCGTCGGGGACAGGGCCTATCTGGTCGATTTCGGGCCCGGCGTCGTGCGCCAGGCCTCCAAGGCCTATTTCGCGGGCATCGACGCGCTGCGCCCCGATCTGCTCTGCCACGCCTTCTGCACCCATCTGCACACGGATCATACGACCGGCTATCCCGACCTGATCTTCACGCCCTGGGTGCTCGAGCGCGCGCAGCCGCTCAAGGTCTTTGGGCCCAGGGGCATCCGCGCCATGACGGAGCACATCCTCGCCGCCTACGGAACGGACATCGACTTCCGGCTGCACGGCTTTGAGCGCGCCAACGAGGTCGGCTACCGGGTCGAGGCGACGGAGATCTCGCCCGGCGTCGTCTACGAGGACGATCGCGTGCGGGTCGAGGCCTTCCCGGTCAGCCACGGGACGCTGGAGAGCTACGGCTACCGGTTCACGACAGCGGATCGCGTCATCGTCATCAGCGGCGACACCGCGCCGCTTGACATCGTGGCCGAGATGGCTGCGGGCTGCGACGTGCTGCTGCACGAGGTCGAATATACAGGCGGCATCAGCGCGCGGGAGCCCAAATGGCAGACGTATCACCGCGCCGTGCACACGCTGAGCGTCGATTTGGCCGGCGTCGCAGCAAAGGCGCGTCCGAAGCTCCTCGTCACGACGCACCGCATCTACCACATGAACATTCTGGACAACAGCAAAAACCTCGAAGCCGAGATGGCCCGGCGCTGCGACGCGATCCTGCGCGAGATTCGCGAGGCGGGCTATGACGGCCCGGTCGTCAACGGGCACGACCTCGACGTATATTGAGACAAAAAGCATCGCCGCCGCGGAGCAAGCGCTCTGCGGCGGCGATGCATTTATGCGGGATTACCTGCTCTGCTCAAAGAGCCAGTCGCGCACGGCCTCGAGCTTATAGGCGTAGTCAAACGACGTCAGATGCTCGCTGCCGCCCTGGCCCTCCGCGAGCGTCGTGCCCTTGGTGAAGGTGACGAAGTTCGCGCTGCAGCCCTGCGCGATGAGCGCCTCGACGGCGGCGTTCTGCGCGTCGATGTCGTCCTGCGCGCTCCACTCGGCGCTGGCATAGGCGACGCCGTCCGCGTCAAAGACGGCCTTAAGGCCGGTCTGGCCGGTCGAGGCCTTGTCATCGCCCGCGGAGACGATATAGAAGAAGCTGTCCTCCTCGAGCACATCGAGGATGCTGTTGTCCCACTGGCTGCCGACGAACAGCGACGCCGCGAACAGCTCCGGATAGGCGACGTTCAGATGGAAGGACGTCATACCGCCCATCGACTGGCCGGTCGTGTAGATGCGGCCGGTGTCGATCGGATACGTCTTACAGAGGCTTTCGATGATCCTGACCGCCACGTCGATCTGATCGGAGGTGTTGAAGTTATCGTCGACGACCGTCTCCGTGAACACGGGGATCATCACGAAGCAGGGATGCTTTGCCTGCTCCTCGGTGGTCGCCCAGACGACGCCGCCCCAGCCGATCGAGAGCACATAGGAGGGGTCGCGCCCCGGCGCGCTCAAACCCGTCGCCCGGCCCACCGTCGCCCGGCCCACCGTCGCCCGGCCCACCGATCCCTTCCGGCCTCTCGCCGCGCTCCGGCATGGCCGTGCTTTGCGGCGCGGCCGTCTCCTCCGCTGCGGCGAAAAGGGCGCAGAGCGCAAGCATCAGCGCCAGAAGCAGCGCAAACAAACGTTTCATGATGGATATCCTCCGGTTTCCTGGGCCCATTCCTCCCTGCGCGGAGGCAGGCCTCGGGCATATTGTACGCGGAAAGTGCGGCGGGTCTGTGAAGTGTTTTTGAAGGATTTTTGAAGCTTTGGGTCGGATGGCGCGCTGCAGCGGTGCCCTGGGAGTGCGGCGAAGCAGAAAAACGGCGCTGCCGCACGGAGAGCTCCCATGCGGCAGCGCGCTGGTTTTCCCGGGCCTGAAAGAGGCGCCGGACAAGTCATTTTCAAGCATTCCTGGGGACGGGAATCGCGTTTGGGCCGGTCATCACTTGCCGGCGTTCTTCACGGCGCTCTCCGCTGCGATGGTGCCCCACGTTGCGCACAGGCCGTGGCCGATGCCGCCGATGGTGTTGTGGCCCGCAATATTCGCAGAGCCGATGATTTCGCCCGCCAGATAGACATTGCCCACGGCGCTGCCGTCCTCACGCATGAGCTGAGCTTCACCATTGATGCGCGGGCCGCCCGCAGTCATCATCAGATAGGGCACGGTGTAGACGGCATAGAACGGGCCCTCCTCAAAGGCGAGCAGGTTGTCCGTGCGGCCGAAGACGCTGTCCGTGCCGGCCTTGACGTCCTCGTTGTAAACGGCGACGGTCTGAGGAAGGTTCGGCGTGCCGAGCATTTCGGCGAGCTCTTCCATGGTATCCGCTTTGAACATGTAGCCGCCCTCGAGCAGCTCGGCAATCTTCTCCTCATTGGTGAAGGCTGCGGAGTTGCTCATCATGCCGGTGAACAGCGGCTGATCCTCAGTGATCATGTTCTCAGCCAGAACGACGTAGATGATATTCTGGTCGTTCGTGCGCCAGATGGTGCGCTTGTCCATCGAGGTTGCGGCCGGCTCGTTAAAGACGCGGTCGCCGCTCGTGTTGACCCAGATCGCCCCGTTATAGTTGATGCTGCAGCGCAGGGAGGCCTGGAAGCCGCTGACCGGCACGGAGCCGCCATAGCAGGAACAGTAATCCATGTTGTCAAACGCTGCGCCGGCGGCGCGCGCAAAGTCGTAGCCGCTGCCGATTGCCGTGTTCGGGTCATTGGAGGTGATGTTGGTGAAGTTGAACTCCTTGAGCCAACGCTCGCAGTAGCCATAGCCGCCGGTCGCGATGATCGTGGAGGGAGCGGCGATCTCCATGTCGCCGACCTTTACGCCGGTCACATTGCCCTCGCCGTCGAGCATCACGTCAGTCACGAGCGTGTCAAGGCACAGCTGCGCCTGTCCTGCGTCGATGAAGCCCTGGAGCTTGTCGCTCAGCGCCCGGACGAAGTAGGAGCCGCCGCCGGAGGCCGGGCCGCCCGCAGTGTAGGTGACGCGGTTGGTGTTCATGGTCAGGTATCCGCCGCTGTCGACCTGGTCAGAGAACTCGACGCCGACATAATCCTGGAGCCAGTTGATCGCGCCGGCAGAGCGCTCGGCGTGCACCTTTGCAATCTCCGGATTCAGGTTCTGCTCGCCACCGCCCATCGTCACGAAGTCCTGATAGAACGCTTCGGCGCTGTCCTCGATGCCGGCGGCGATCTGGATGTTGTAGCCCGCGCCGCTGATGGAGCCGCCGGCGGTGTTTGCGGAGCCGCCCACGCGGTAGTTCTGCTCGAGCACGAGCACATTCGCGCCCAGCTCGCAGGCGCGCACGCTCGCTACGAGGCCCGCCATGCCTGCGCCGACGACGATCACGTCCGGCTCAATGAGAATCTCCAGCGCAGCGGCCTCGGTCTCGCCCTCGCCGCTGAGCGCGGCTGCGACGGCCGCCTTGATGGCCTCGGAGGTGACGGTCGCGTTGGCGACGGCGTCGACCTGCGTCGACTGCGCCGCGAC
>SFFC01000152.1 GCA_004556985.1 Clostridiales bacterium
GTCACGCAGGCGAGCGCGCCGTCGCAGGGCATCGCCAGGCTCTGCACCCGGCATTCGCCCTCGCCCCACAGCGCGCGCAGGATCTCGACGGGCCGCACGCTCACAAGGCCGCTGCGGCGGATCTGATCCCAGGCCTTGAGCCCCTCCGGGCGCATCGGGCCATGCACGGTCAGCAGCGCGAGGTTGCGCTTGCGCAGCTCGTAATCCGCCAGGCCGACGCCCGAGGAGGGCAGCACCGTGCGCCGCGGGCTCAGGTCGGTATCCGCGAGGAATTCGTCCTGCGTGACGCGGTCACCCGCGGGAATCGCGCCGTACCAGTCGATGTACTGCGCGGAAAGCTCCTCGCGGCTGTCGCGCTTCATCTCCTCCATGCAGCGGGGGATCAAATCGACACCGCGCGCCGTGTCGCGCAGCTGCGTCACCCAGGCAAAGTCCGGCAGGCCCGCACAAGTGATGCGCACATTGTCCTCCGCCAGGCCCAGGTAGAGCGCCAGGCGGCGCTTCGTCTGCTCCGCCGTCGCGCTGACGCCGAGCGTTCGCACGCCGAAAAAGCGCTGCGCGCATTCGCAGGCGCGCGCCAGCGGCAGCCCGGAATGCCCGTTGCCGCAGAGGATCAGCAGCGCGTCTGGGCATTCCTGCGCCATCTGCTCCGCCAGATCCGCGATGAAATCGAGCGTGCGCAGCGTCTGCATCGCGCCGCCGATCCCGCCGCGCAGGCGAACCTGCTTGCCCAGGCCGACGGCATCCAGCGACTCAAAGTCCTTCTTCCAGGCCGCCTCGTCGAGAAAGTCCGAGCAGACGATCACGGCGTCGGCGGAAAAGACCGCCTTGTGCAGCTGGGTCGTGTAATAAAACCGCGCCTCCACGCCGAAGCATTTGGCCAGCGCCTGCGCGCCGCGCGCGGAAAGCTCCGCCATGTCCAGATCGGCGTCGACCATCCAGATCTCCACAGGCATGCGGTAGCGCACAAACAGATCCTCGAAAATGGCGGGGGCAAAATGATATGCCCCCGCGCCGGCTACGACAATTTTTCTCATCTTCAATATACTTCCTCGGGCATCGTCGCCACATATACAAGCGATACGCCTCCCTGCCCATCGCGCTCCACGCGGTACAGGGAGTTTTCGCGCAGCTGCGCGCCGTCCTGCGTCAGCGGGGCGTAGCGGTCGTCGATGACCGCCGGGGCATCCTGCTCCTCCACAGGCTCAAGCGCCGCCACGAACACATGGGTGTAGCCGCCGCGCTCAAGCTCCGCGCGCACGGCTTCGCAGTCGCCCATCCACGGCGCCTGCGCCCATCTCTCCTGCAGCAGGCCCAGATTGAGCACATCCGCCATCGCATAGCGCAGCGACATGAAGTCGTAGGTGCCCATGCACAGCAGCTGCGGCTGCTCCTGACCGGCGAGCTCACCCTTGAGGAAGGCCGCCTGCCGGTCGGTCATATCCCGCGCCCAGATCGTCCGATAGGCATAGTTCCGCGTGACAAACGTGTGATACGTCATATCCATGTGGCTGAGCGGCAAAAAGACGACGGCCGCCGCGCAGATCGCCGCGCTTCTCATCCGATGGCGGCTCGTCTCCTGTCCGTCAAGCAGCATCGAGCAGGCCATCAGGCCCGTCCAGAGCGCGGGCAGGATCATATAGCGGTCCGCCTCGTTGAGCCGGATGACCTCCCATTCCTCAAAGAAGAAGTAATACGAGAGGACGATCATCAGGACGTAGAGCACGTTCGCCGTCCAGATGCCGGTCCATGTGCGAAGCGCGGCGCGCCGGTCAGCGGCGACCGCGATCTGCACGCCACCAAGCAGCAGCAGGAAGGCATAGACCGTCGCGCAGGTACCAAAGCCATAGGCGGTATACACGCCCGCCTGCGAGAGATGGAAGCCGAAGAAGAACTCGACAAACCGGGCGGGAATCGTTTTGTAATTCTCGCTGATCGTGCCGTCCAGCAAGCCCTTGAGGTTCTGCATGAAGTAGGAGGGCGACGCCGTCGCTTCGATGCCCTGCACGCGGCAGTAGACCGTGTAGGACGCGCAGGCGGCCGCTGCCAGCAGCAGCATGCGCGCGCAGCGGCGCGCCTCGTCCCGCTCCCGCCTGGCGATCAGGCGAGCGAGGAGCATCAGCGCGAGAATCACGATGCCCGTATTCTTCATCATCGCGAGCATGACCGCCGCCAGACAATCGCCGGCATCGTCGATCCATGCGCGCTCCCCGCTGCGCCGCACGACGAGCATCGCCGCCAGCAGGCCGATGACCGGCTCCGAGAAGAGCCGCAGAAAGCCCAGCGGGAAAAAGACCATCATGCACAGGAAGAGGAGCGGGACGCCCAGGCGCTGCGCGCCCTTGCCGTTTTCCGGCACCAGGCCCAGCATCAGCCCGAACGTCAGCAGGCCATAGCCGAAATAGGCGATGCCCTCCCGATAGGAAAACAGCGTGCAGGCGAGCGAGGGAAGCATCGCGCCGGCCGGCGGATAAGTAAACATCAGCAGCGGCGCGCCGCGCCCCGCGCGGGGCAGCTCGTTGTACTGCGCGATCAGCTTGACGATCAGCCCCCAATGGCTGTGCTCGTCGTAGGAATAATAGACGCGCTTGCTGCAGGCATAGTAGAAGAGCGGCACGCTGAGCAGAAACAGCACGCACGGCAGGCCGAAAAAGCTGGCCGCCTTCTTTATGCTCCCCACGCGGATCAGCGTCCACAGCCACGCCGCCGCGCTGAGCGCCGCCACGAGGCCCACGCCCCAGGAAAAGGGGAAGAAATAGCCCACCAGAATCAGCAGCAGGCTCTGCGCGCAAAGGACAGGGGGGAGCGTGCGCTCCACCCTCCATCCCCTTGACACATACGCAGCGGCAGACGGGCCGAGCAGGATCAGCACCAGAGCGGCCATCTTCAGCTTAATCATCGGGTTATCCTTTCTTGGCGCGCTCAGGCCCGTTTCAGGCCTTGCGCACGGAGAGGCTCGCCTCGACGCCGTTGATGCTCCAGTCCTTGGCGTAGGCGCCCTCCGGCGCGCTTCCCGCCGTCACCTCGAGCGCCAGCACGCCGCGCTTGATCGTCTCGGCGTTCTGCTCGACGATGGCGGCGAGCTTCTCGTCCGCGGTGGCCACCGTCACGAGGATGCGGTCGGTGACCTCGAAGCCGGCCTCCTTGCGCATCGTCTGCAGCTTGGAGATGACCTCGCGCGCGAAGCCCTCGGCGATCAGCTCGTCCGTCAGGTTCGTGTCCAGCGCCACGGTCAATCCGCGGTCGGTCGCCACGACGTAGCCCGGCTTCTTCACCGGCGCGGTCAGCACGTCGTCCTTCTCAAGCTCCACCGGCGTGCCGTCGATCTCAAAGCAGAGCGTCCTGCCCGCCTCGAAGTTCGCGACGACCTCGTTGCCGTCCAGCGTCGAGAGCTTCTCACCGATCGCCTTGAGCAGCTTGCCGTACTTTTTGCCCAGCGTGCGCATCTGCGGCTTGAGCTGGTAGGTCATGAACGCGGTCGTGTCGTCGGTGAAGGCGGCGTCCTTGACGTTGAGCTCGTCCTCCGCCAGCGCGCAGAGATCCTGCGGCAGCGTGACGCCGCTGACGATCATGCGCGGGAGCGGCTGGCAGGAGCGGCCCAGCACGACGACCTCCAGCAGGTCCTTCATGTGGCTCTCCAGCGCCTCGTCGATCATGGAGGCGTCGCAGACCGGGAAGTCCGTCATGTGCACGGAGATCGGCGCGGCGGGGTCGACGGAGCAGACGAGGTTGCGGTACATGCTCTCGGCCATGAACGGCGTGAACGGCGCGGTCAGGCGGCTCATCGTCTCCAGGATGTGATACAGCGTCGCGAACGCGGCCTCCTTGTCGCCGGCCATGCCCTTGCCCCAGAAGCGCTCGCGGCTGCGGCGGACATACCAGTTGGAGAGATCATCGACGAAGTCCGCCATCTCGCGGGAGGCCTCGAAGATGCGGTAGTTATTCAGGTGCTCGTCCACGTCGCGCACCAGCGTGTTCAGGCGGGAGAGCGCCCACTTGTCCATCAGCGTGAGGGACACCTGGTCAAGCGGATGATCCTTCGGATCGAACTGGTCGATCTCCGCGTAGAGGATGAAGAAGGCGTAGGTGTTCCAGAGCGTGCCCATGTACTTGCGGGTCGTCTCGTCGATCGCCTTGGCGTGGAAGCGGTTGGGCAGCCACGGCGCGGCGTTGTTGTAGAAGAACCAGCGCACGGCGTCCGCGCCCTGCGTGTTGAGCACGGTCCAGGGGTCGACGGTGTTGCCCTTGTGCTTGCTCATCTTCTGGCCGTCCTTGTCCTGGACATGGCCCATGACGATGCAGTTTTCGAACGGATTGGTATCAAACAGGCAGGTCGAGATCGCCAGCAGCGTGTAGAACCAGCCGCGCGTCTGGTCGATGGCCTCGGAGATGAAATTCGCCGGGAAGCGGCGCTCGAACTGCTCCTTGTTTTCAAACGGATAGTGCCACTGCGCAAACGGCATCGAGCCGGAGTCGTACCAGCAGTCGATGACCTCCTTCTCGCGGTGCATCTCGCCGCCGCACTTGGGGCAGGTCAGCACGACATTGTCGATGTACGGGCGGTGCAGCTCGATGTTCGGATCGACGTCCTTGCCCAGCTCGCACAGCTCCTGGCGGCTGCCGATGACGTGCACATGGCCGCACTTGCAGGTCCACACCGGCAGCGGCGTGCCCCAGTAGCGCTCGCGGGAAAGGCCCCAGTCGATGACGTTCTCCAGGAAGTTGCCCATGCGGCCTTCCTTGATGTTCTCCGGCATCCAGTTGACGGCGCGGTTGTTGGCGATCAGCCTGTCGCGCACGGCGGTCATCTTGACGAACCAGCTCTGGCGGGCGTAATAGATCAGCGGCGTGTCGCAGCGCCAGCAGAACGGATAGTCATGCTCAAACTTCGGCGCCTTGACCAGCAGGCCGCGCTCCTTGAGGTCTGCGAGGACGAGCTTGTCCGCGTCCTTGACGAACGTGCCCGGCCACTTCGTCTCCTCCGTCAGGCAGCCCTGGGCGTCGACGAGCTGCACGAACGGCAGGTTGTATTTGCGGCCCACGCGCGCGTCGTCCTCGCCGAAGGCCGGCGCGATGTGAACGATGCCGGTGCCGTCGCTCATCGTGACATAGCTGTCGCAGACGACGTAGTGGAACTTCGCGCCCTCGCGCTCAACCGGGTAGAGCGGCTCATACTCCATGTACTCCAGCTCGCTGCCCTTCATCGTGCGCACGACGACGGGCTCCTCCTCCCGGCCGCCGAAGATGCTCTCCACGAGCGCGCCGGCCATGTAGTAGGTCGCGCCCTCGAAGGTCAGCTCGACATAGTCGTCGTCCGGGTTGACGCACAGCGCGACGTTGCTGGGCAGCGTCCAGGGTGTCGTCGTCCAGGCGACGAGATAGGTATTCTCCTTGCCCACGACCTTGAAGCGTACGACCGCGGAGGTTTCCTCCACGCGCTTGTAGCCCTGCGCGACCTCATGGCTGGAGAGCGCGGTGCCGCAGCGCGGGCAGTAGGGCACGATCTTGTGGCCCTTGTAGAGCAGG
>SFFC01000153.1 GCA_004556985.1 Clostridiales bacterium
GCGGCATGGTGGCAGGTGATGGAGAGCGGCAGCAGCGTGCGCCCGTCCCGCTCGATGAAGCGGCCGGCCTCCACAGAGGGGAGGAAGTAGGGCGAGGCGCCGTAGCTGTGCACGGCAAAATGATCGAAGCTCACCCACGGCAGGCAGGAGACGGTGTAGGCGTTCTCCGGCGGCGGGGTCTGCGGCTGGGCAAGCAGCCCGTGGCGGCCGCCAAAGCGCTCGACGTTCTCCAGGTGATGCGCATAGAACGTGTCAAAATCCCCATCAAACGGCGTCCACATGAGCGAAAACGTGTGGTCGTCCTCGTGAAAGACGGCGTAGAGCGGGGTCAGCGTGTCAAAGGAACCGGGTTTGCCGTCCCGGACGGCGGTCTTCATCTCGCTCTGGCGGTTTAGGTTCCGCGTGACCAGCCAGAGATAGGCAGGGTAGAACCGCCGGTTTCGGGCGCGCAGGGCCCGGCGCATGGCGGTCACGTCGAGCTGCACCGTGAGGGAATAACCGGTCGGCGCGAGGGCGGAAAAGTAGTGGAAGACCTCGCGGCGCGGCCAGTGCTCAGGGTCAAAGGGCGTAAAGGTCATGATCATTCCTCCTTGGCATGCTTTTTCTGAAGCATAAGGCCAATGGGCGGCACAGTCAACCGACGTAGCGTAGAGAGAAAATGAAGCCATGCGAATCCTGCACGGCGCAGGCGCGTCTAATGGGCACAGGCGCTTGAAGCCGGGATGTCCGGCGGATTGCACAGACGAACGCCTCCGCATGCCGGCGCGCGGAGGGGTCAGAGCGAATCAACACAAGCAGGGAGGCGATGCCATGGACAGAGAGACATTTGCCTGGCAGGTGACGCAGATGCGCACGACGATGTACCGTGTGGCGGCGAGCTACCTGCGCGGAGAGGCCGACCGCCTGGACGCGGTCTCCGAGGCGATTGCCAAGGGCTGGGAGAAGCGCGGGACGCTGCGCGACGAGCGGCTCTTTTCCACCTGGATGACGCGAATCCTGATCCGCGAATGCATCAACATACAGCGCAGACAGCGCAGGATGACGCCGGTCGACATGCTGCCCGAGCAGGCGACCGAAGAGATGGAGTCTTCCGGGCTGGAGGAGGCGATTGACCGCCTGCCGCAGCGGCAGCGGACGATGGTCGTGCTGCACTACGTCGAGGGCTACGACGTGCGGGAGATCGCTGCCATGATGACGACGACAAAGAGCGCGGTCTGCGCGGGACTCTCGCGGGCCCGCCAGAGGCTGCGCAGACTGATCGGGGAGGAATGGACATGAAGCGCGAGATTTGGCAGATGGTCTATGCGCCGCGCGGCGATGCACTGGAGCGGCGCGTGCAGGCGGTGCTCAGCACGCTGAGCGAGGAGAGGCCCCGGGTGGGCAGAAAGCGGATGTGGGCCGCTGTGCTGGCGGCCGCGATGATCGCCGCATCAGCCCTGGCGCTCGCTGCCGGGTTGGTGCTGTCGGGCAGGGTGGATGCGCAGACGGCCGCGCGCCGGGCGCTCGAGGCGCAGTACGGCTTTACGGCGGAGATGGAGGCGTTCTTCACCTGCGAGGTTTCACCGGACGGGCGGACGGTCGTCTTCTCGCCGGACGGGGCGGAGGAGATTGCCGGTCGGCTGGGGACGTATACCGTGACGCTCCCGGACGGGGACGCGGTCTGGTCGTATGACGGCGAGGCGGTCGGGGAGACGCTGACCTCGCCGGTGTGGAGCACGGCGCTGCTGGGCGAGGCGCTTGCCCGCAAGGCCGCAGGCGAGGAATGGGTCGAGATCCTGCTGCCGCAGGAGCGGCTCACCGTGAACATCACACAGGAGCAGGCGATAGCCATCGCCCGGGAGGCGGCCGGGGCGGCGCTTGGAGAGGACGTACTGGTGCAGTTTCCGCGGGCCGACGCGCATCTGTACTACGAGGATGCCGGGGAGGCGGAGCGGGACGGACACTCCGTCCGACGCTGGGACGTCTGGCTCCTGCCTGAGGAGGGCATGGAGGAATGGATCACGGTGCGGCTCTATGCCGACGACGGGCAGGTGTTTGACTGCCTGCGGCACGAGCAGGAGGAGGAGATCCCGACGCAGGATGACGCGCTGATGCGTGAGGTCGATGCGCGCAGCGCGCAGGCGCAGGCCCTCGCCGCCCTCACGCATGAGCAGGCGATGCGCCTGGCCCGGGAGGCCATCGGGACAGTATACGGCCTGACGCCGCAGCAGCTTGACCGGCTCGAATGGCAGGAGGACTACGATCCCTCGCCCTACAGCATGAAGGGCGATACGCCTGTTCTGACCGAGTGGTTCTGGCTCTGGCAGAGCGAGGGAGAGGATTTCACCGAGGGCGACGGCCTGTACAGGGTTGAGGTCAACGCCGAAACGGGTGTGATCGAAAACGTGACCTACGATTCCGGACTGAGCGGAAACGGCTGAGCGCAAAACACAGCCCCGCAGGGTTTTTCCTGCGGGGCTGCATGCCTCTTGCGTGGTTTTTTGGATTCAGTCTTTGCACATCAGCCCCGTTTCAATCGTAGACCGCACTGCGGCCTGCTCTGAAACTGCGCTTTTACTGATATGATGGGCTGCCGACCCAGGAAGCTCGCATGGTTGCGCCGTAGGCGCTCCCTGCGATTCCCGACGCTTCGCCTGCCTATTTCCCGCACAGCGGGGGCAGGCTCCGATCCCAAACCTGCCTGAGGGATTTCATCCCTCAGACTCCCTTCTTCGCTTCGCGCATATGAAAGCGAATAGGGCTGAATCGGCGTTACTCCTCCTCCGTCTCCTCTGGGCGCAGCAGCTCGGTCGTGTAATACTGGCCGTCGCGCCAGAACCAGACGGTCGCGGCCTCGCCCGGGGCAATGGCAGCACGGGCCTTGCGCAGCGTCGCGTCGCCGAGAATCGTGATGTCGCCGATGCCGGCGATCACGTCGCCGGGCTCAAGGCCAGCGTCCTGCGCGGGGGAGCCGTCCTCGACAGACTTGATCCATGCGCCCTGCGGCAGCGTGTAGTATGCCTGATAGGCGGGCAGCACGTAGCGCGTGACGATGCCCATCTCCCATTTGGCGGCCTCCTCGCGCTCGCTGTCGCTGACCTCGATGGGCAGCGTGTGCATGAAGCTCTCGCCCGCGCCTTTGCCGGTCTCGATGAAGATCATCTGGTCGTCGTCGATGTAGACGTTTCTGCCGCCGGAGCGATACCAGCAGACGGCCAGCTGCGCGCCGGTGAAGTAGATCTTACGGCTGACCTGAAAGTGGTGCGGCCAGATGCCGTCCTCCTCCAGATCGTTGGTGGCGAAGTCGGAATAGGTGTCGCCCGCGCCAATGGAGAGGCCCTTGATCGCGTATTCGCGCTCGATCTCCTCCTCAAAGGTGTCGGCCATGTCGGCGGGCGTGGCGTCGCTCATGTAGGGGATGATCTTGAGGCCGAAGCGGGTCAGCTTGCTGCCGCTGCGGTTCTCCAGCGAGAGCTGGATGCTGCCGTAGAAGCTGTAGGAGGTGACCTCCGCCTGCTGGATGAACAGCGGCGCATCGGCTCTGTTGCTCAGGTAGACCACCTCCTGCGGGCTGCCCTC
>SFFC01000040.1 GCA_004556985.1 Clostridiales bacterium
CCGGGAGATTCCGCTGAGCCGGGCGGACTGGCCCTATGTCGCAGGCATGGTCGCGCTCGATATCGCCGCGCCCATCAGCCTGATGGTCGGTCTGAGCCGGACGACGGCGGCGAACGCCTCGCTGCTCAACAACTTTGAGATCGTCGCGACGTCGGTCATCGCGCTGTGCCTGTTTGGCGAGGCGATTTCAAGGCGGCTCTGGGCGGCGATTGCGCTGGTGACGCTTTCGAGCATGATCCTGTCCTTTGAGGACGCGGGCAGCCTTAAATTTTCGGTCGGCTCGCTGTTTGTGCTGCTGGCCTGCGTCTGCTGGGGCTTTGAAAACAACTGCACCCGCAAGATCTCCGGCAAGGATCCGCTGGAGATCGTCGTGATCAAAGGCTTTGGCTCCGGGCTGGGCGCGTTGGCGATCGCGCTCGTCCTCGGGGAAAAATGCCCCGCGCCGGGTGCTGCGCTCTGCGCGCTGATGCTGGGCTTTGTCGCCTACGGGCTGAGCATCTTCTTTTACATCCATGCGCAGCGCAGGCTCGGCGCGGCGAAGACGAGCGCCTATTACGCCGTCTCACCGTTCATCGGCACGGCGCTGTCGCTGCTGATCTTCCGGGAATGGCCGGCGGTTTCCTTCTGGGTCGCCTTGGCGATCATGGGCGCGGGCGCGTATCTCGCCTCGACGGATTGAGCGCCGACTGAATGTTGGGCGCGCAAAGCATAAAAAAGCCCCGCCGGGAAGCGCGGGGCGTCTCAGACCGTTGGCAAAAGCATTTTCTCTCCCCGAAGGGGAGAGAAAACATTCAATTATTCCCTGAAGAAAAGCGTCAACGAATAAAAAGATCTGCTTGTGTCGACAAGCAAAGACGCCCCGCCGGGAAGCGCAGGGCGTTTTTTACAGTTGTCAGCGCACGGCGGGCTGCGGCACGCGCTGCATGATGCGGCACAGCGCGAGGAGCAGCACGCAGTCAAAGGGCAGCTGGATGACGTTCTTGAACGCGCGCACGGGGAGCGAGGCCATCATCGAAGGGCCGTAGAGCATCGTCAGGAAGAGTGTGTTCAGGCCGATGTTGACGAACACGATGATGATCAGCCGCGCGGCGACGATCTGCCAGGGCTTGCGCCCGGTCTGATAGAAGAAAAAGCCGTAGATGACGCCGCCCAGCAGCGCGGAGAGCGTAAAGCCGGGGAAGTAGGGGCCTGTCGGCTTGAGCAGGAAGCCCAGAATGTCGCTGAGCGCACCCTGCATGCCCGCGACGACGGGGCCGAAGAACATGGCTGTCGGCGCGAGGGCGAGATGGGCCAGCGAGATCTTGAGGCTGTCGCTGACCTCAATGACGCCGTAGGAGGAAAGCACCATCTGGATGGCCAGCAGCAGGCCGGCCGTGGTCAGCGTCTGCGTCCGCCGGAGGCTCCGTGCGGAATCGACGACCTGACGCCGAAGCAGAGAAAAAACTGAACGCAAAAAAATCACCTCTCCAAATTCAATCCCGAGGGGGAGATTCGCAGAGATGACATCCTTGTAAAGAGACAGTCGGGGCCGGAGAGATACCGCGAAGAGGAAACCCCTTCTTCGTCCCATGTTTTTCCCGTACATGAGCACTTAACGCATCTGTTCCGTCGCCACATCGCGGCGCCCTGCCATCTTCACGAATCGCTTGTGACAGAGCCATTATACGGGAAGCTGCGCCAAAACGCAAGCCCTCTGCGCAACATTGTGCGCAAAACGGCGTCAGGCCCGGCGGCGGACGCCCGGCGCGCTGCTGGGCGGGCAGGAGCCGCTCCACGGCAGGCCGGAATCGTAGCTCAGCCCGCCCAGCTGCGCGCGTACGGAGGCGTAGGAGGCGCTGCCCGTCATCAGGCCGAGGGCCGCCTGCGCGAGTTCCCCGGCGCGCGCGACCGCGGCGGCGAAGAGATCGTCGAAGCTGTCCGTGCGGATGACGTCCGGCGTCCAGAGGGAGGACCAGGGCGCATGCGCGTCGTTGGCGATATCCGCCCCGGGCGGCTCGGGCGGCATCATGTGCGCATGCAGCGCGCGGTCAAGATGCAGCGGCTTCAGCGCCGCGCCCAGCGCGCGATAGCGCCGGCCACCCGGCGAGCGGAGCGCGCCAGCGAGGCTGACCGCGCTGTCAAAGCTGTTGCGGACGCGGCGAACGGAGAGCGCGTCGTCGGGGAAGACTTTGGCGATGGCGGCGGCAAAGGCGGCGGCGATCTCGTCCTTCTGCGCGCTGGTCAGGGAGGCATAGCCGGCAAACTGGACGGGCAGGCCGGAGGGATGGCCGGTTCTCCTGTAGTGGAGCGTCTCAAAGCCAGCCTCCAGCAGGCAATGCTCCGCGGAGGAATACTCCCCGGAGGCGGTCAGCGAATGCGCGTAGACGAAGGGATGGAACGTCGTGTCCGTCGCGTAATGCGTGAAAAAGCCGCAGCAGAAGGCGCGCAGCAGCGCGCTGCCCTTGCAGGCATCGCACAGGGCGAGCAGAAACTCGTCGGTGCGCTGGGTGTGCAAAATGGAGCCGACCTTCGGCGCAAGCGGGCCACCCGGCAGCGGCAGCAGCGCATAGAACAGGGGATCGGGCCCCTCCGCGCCGGCAAGGACGGCGCTGGGAAGCGGCTCGCCGGCAAAGCAGGTCAGCGGGGCGCACGCCTTTTCGGCGACGCACTGATGGACATAAGATGCGGGCATGGAAGCCTCCTTGATGTGAAAGCAAAGCGGCGAGGGCCGCCGGAATGATGGGGAAAGCGCCGGGGCGTGCCCGGCGGATGCCTCTATTATACACATGCGCGCGGGTTTTGTCGATGGAAAATCGAGGGGAGCAGAGGACAAAACTACGTTGACGCGGCGGGAAACGTGCGCTACAATAGGATGCAAAAAAACCGGAATTCGGGGGGAGACTATGGACATCAAGGCGGTCATTTGGGATCTGGACGGGACGCTGCTCAACACGCTTGGCGATCTGGCGGCGAGCACGAACGCGGCGCTTGCGCAGTGCGGCCTGCCCGCGCGCACGACGGACGAGGTGCGCAGCTTCGTCGGCAACGGCGTGCGCAGGCTCATCGAGCGGGCCGTGCCGCCCGGAACGGACGGGGCAATGGTGCAGCGGGTCTATGACGCTTTCGTGGCGCACTACGGCGCGCACAGCCGGGACACGACGCGCCCCTATGACGGCGTGATGGAGATGCTCGATGCGCTCTGCGCGCAGGGCATCCGTCTGGCGATCGTCTCCAACAAGATCGACTTTGCGGTCAAGGAGCTCAGCCGGACGTATTTCGGCGACAGGATGCAGGTCGCCGTCGGCGACGCGCCGGAGCGCAGGCGCAAGCCCGCGCCGGACAGCGTGCTGGAGGCGATGCGCCAGATGGGCGTTGGCCGGGAAGAGACGGTGTATGTCGGCGATTCGGACGTGGACGTGCAGACAGCGCGCAACGCCGGCGTCGTCTGCTGCGCCGTGAGCTGGGGCTTTCGCAGCGAGGAGAGCCTCCGGGAGGCGGGCGCGGAGCACATCGCCGCGACGCCGCAGGCGCTCCTTGAAGCGCTTCGGGCGCTGTGAGCCGGCGGGTGGATGCGATCCTCGTGCTGGGCGTGGAGCTTGACGCTAAGGACCGGCCGACGGACGAGCTGGCTGCGCGCATCGGCGCGGGGCTTGACGCCATGGAGCGCTGGCCGGCTGCGCCGGTCGTGCTCTGCGGCGGCGTGCTGCCGGGGCATGCGCGCGCGGAGGCGGACGTGATGCGCGGGATGATGCTCGCGCGCGGGGCCGATCCTGCGCGGCTCCTGTGCGAGCGCCAGTCGCAGAACACAATGGAGAACCTGCGCTTTGCCAAAGCGCTGCTGGGCGGAAGCAAGCGGCCGCACGTGCTCGTCGTGACGAGCGACTATCACCGGCTTCGCGCCGTGCTGACGGCGGGAAGGAACGGCATGCGCGCCCGGGGCTTTGCTGTGCGGCTCCCCCGCGACGCCGCCTGGCGCACGCTGCGGCTGAAGGAATGGGCCTACACGCTCGACCTGCTCATGGGTTGGCAGGACGAGGGCCACAGCCGCCCGGCCTTTACGCAGCGCGCGTTTGACCTCGTCTTTTCGGGACGGGGCAGGCGCGATTCGGGGCGCCGCGCTTGACAGCGATGCCGGGGCGCGCCTATAATAGGGGCGAATCCGGCGGACGGCGTTTTCCTGGCTTCACGGAAGAGACGGGCTATGCCCCGAGAGGATGAAGTCTTCCCTGCAAGCTCGGCGCATGGCGCGCGAAAGGAGAATCGCCTTGTCCCGCAAAGCTGGCCCTTTGGCCTTCACGCTCAGCCGCTGCGGCATCCTCAGCGCACTTTCCGTGCTGCTGTATCAGCTTGAGTTCCCGGTCGTCGCGTTTTACAGGCTTGACCTCTCGACGCTTCCAGCGATACTGGCCGGGTTTGCGATGGGGCCGGGGCCGGCGGCGGCGATCGTGCTCGTCAAGAATCTCGCGCATTTGCCGGTCACGGGAACGGCCGGCATCGGCGAGCTGGCGGATACGCTGGCGTCCTGCGCCTATGTGCTGACGGCGAGTCTGCTGTACCGAAGAAGCAGGACCCGCCGCGGCGCGCTTGCCGCGATGGCCGCAGGCACGGCGGCAATGACGGTTTCAGGCGTGCTGGTCAACTATTTTCTGCTGATTCCGGCGTATCAGGCCGTGATGGGCCTGACGGCGGAGGCGATCATCGGCATGGGGCAGACTGCGTGCAGCGCGGTGAACAGCTTGCCCGCGCTGATGCTTTACATCACAGCGCCTTTTAACCTGCTCAAGGGTGCAGCGCTCAGCGCGGCCGCATGGCTTTTGTACAAGCGCGCTTCGCCGTTGCTGCACAGCCATCCGGGCAGACGAGCATGAACAATGAGAAACGGGAGAAAAGCCTTGCAGACCTTGTTTTGTGAGAATGAAAAGGAGACGCAGCGCCTCGGGCGAGCCCTGGGCGCTTGTCTGCGTCCGGGCGACGTCGTGCTGCTGACGGGGGAGATGGGCGCGGGCAAGAGCGTGCTGACGCGCGCAGCCGCGCAAGGCATGGGCGTACAGGGCCCCGTGCCCAGCCCGACGTTCACGATCCTCAACATCCACGAGGGGACGCGCATGAAGCTCTACCACTTCGACCTCTACCGGCTTGAGGGAGAGGATGCGCTCTATGAGATGGGCCTTGACGAGTTCATCCCGCCGGCGGACGGCGCGGCGATGATCGAGTGGCCGCAGATGGCGGAGGGCGCGATGCCGGAAGACGCGCTGCATGCGCAGCTGGCCTACGCGGACGACGGCCTCTCGCGCAGCGTGACGCTGCAGCCCGGCGGGGCGTTTGACGGGGCGAGGATCGCGGAGATTCTCGCGCGAATGAAGATGGAGGAAGAGCATGAACATCCTGATGATTGATACGTCCGGGCCGGCCTGCGGGGTGGCGCTATCAAGGGACGGCAAGCTTGTCTGCGAGCTGGAGCTGACCAGCGGCATGACGCACAGCCAGAGGATGATGCCGATGGTGGACAGCGCGCTCTCCTTGAGCGGCATGACCATCGGGGAGATCGACCTGTTCGGCGCGGTTGTCGGGCCAGGCTCGTTCACGGGCGTGCGCATCGGCGTGTCGACGGTCAAGGCGCTGGCGCATGCATCGGGCAAGCCCTGCGGCGGCGTCGATGCGCTGGAGGCGCTCGCGGCGAACGCGACGGGGTTTGACGGCGTCGTCTGTCCGATTCTCGACGCGCGCGCGCAGCAGGTCTACGGCGCGATGTTCGAGGCGGGCTTTCCGCCCGTGCGCCGGATGGAGGACGAGGCGATGAAGCTGACGGAATACCTCGACCGCGTGGAGGCGATGGGAAAGCGCGCGCTCTTCCTGGGCGATGGGGCGGCGGCGTTTGAGACGCTGATCCGCGAGCGCATGGGGGAGAAGGCCGTGTTTGCGCCGATGCAGCATGCGGGGCTTCGCGCGGCGAGCGCGCTGGCGCTGCTCGCGCATCGCGCGCAGGCGGGCGAGGCGATGGAGGACGGCTTTTCGCTGCTGCCGCTGTATCTGCGTGCGCCGCAGGCCGAGCGCGAGCGCGCCGCAAGGGAGGCTGCAAGCCGTGGCTGAGCAGAGGATCCGCGCGCTGCGCGAGGAGGATGTGCCGCAGATTCACGGGATCGAGACGCTGTGCTTTGCGATGCCGTGGAGCGAGGCCTCGATCCTGCACGATGTGAAGGAAAATCCGGTTGCGCGCTGGCTGGTGCTTGAGGACGGCAGCGGGCGCGTGCTGGCCTACGCGGGCATGTGGTTCGTGCTCGACGAGGCGCACGTGTGCAACGTTGCGGTGCATCCCGATTTCAGGCGGCAGGGGCTGGGACGGCGCATTTTTGAGGCGCTCATTGCGCTGGCGCAGGAAAACTCCATGCGCCTGATGACGCTGGAGGTGCGCCGCAGCAACCTGGCGGCACAGAGTCTTTACCATGCCTGCGGGTTCCTCGACGTCGGCTACCGCAAGCGCTATTATGAGGACAACCGCGAGGACGCGCTGATCATGTTCCGCGAGTTTGCCTATCCCGACGAGGCGGAGGATGAATCGCCGCAGGGCGGGCTTGACGGCTGACTGCGCGCATAGAATAGAGGGACAATGCGCCGGAATCGGCGCTGCCCTCTTTTCTTTTGGAGCGATTTGGAGTACAATATTAGAATCCGAAAGTATGGAGATGACTATGGCGGGGAATAGGAGAGAGGACATGCTGCTTGACGTTTGCGCTACAAAGGTCGAGGTGACGCTCAGCGGGAGCGGGGCGCGGGCCTGCCTGCTGCTGCACGGCTGGATGTGCTCGTCGCAGCTGATGGAGAATGTGCGCGGCGCGCTGGAGGGAAGCATGCGCGTGGCGGCAATCGACTTTCCCGGCCATGGCAGAAACGGAAAGAGCGCGCCGCCGCCCGAGCCCTGGGGCGTGCCGGAATATATGGAGATGACGGCGGAGGTCATCCGCCGCCTTGAGCTTGCCCCCTGCGACATCGTCGCGCATTCCTTCGGCGCGCGCGTCGCGATTCTGCTGGCGTCGACGTATCCCGAGCTGGTCGGGCGGATGATCCTGACCGGTGCGGCCGGCATCAAAAAGCCGAAGAGCGAGCGCGCGACGGCGAAGCAGACGCTCTACAAGGGCCTGCGCGGGGCGGTGAATCTGGCGGAAAAGACGCATCTGTTCGGCAATTTGCCCGAGCGCGGGCGCGAGGCGCTGATTCAGAAATTCGGCTCGCCGGATTACCGCGCGCTGTCGGGCGAGATGCGAAAGACCTTCGTCAAGGTGATCTCGCTGGATCTGACGGACAGGCTGGAGCAGATCAAGGCGCCGACGCTGCTGTACTGGGGCGCGCAGGACACCGAGACGCCGCTATGGATGGCGCAGGTGATGCAGGAAAAGATAGCGGACGCGGGCCTGGTCGTCGAGGAGGGCGCGGGACATTTCGCCTACCTGGAGCATAGCGCCAAATTCCTGCGCATTGTGCGCAGCTTTCTGCTGGAGGGAAGAGAATGACAGGCATCCTGTTTGCGCTGGAGGCGCTGGTGCTGACGGCCTGCTGCATCGCATGCGGCTGGCGGCTTCTGCACTACTTCCAGCTGGAGAGCTATCAGCTGCCGGGCTACAAGAGGAGCGTGCGCCGCAACGCGATGCGCGCGGCGCTGCCGCCCGTGGCGACGGCGGCGCTGGGCGTCTCGTGCGTGCGCCTTGGCGTTCCGGTACTGATCCGGCTGGCGCTGGTCGCGCTGCTGGCCGCGCTGATGTTTTTGCGCGCGCGGCGGGAAAAGGCGAAAAAGCCCTTCGTGCTCACGGAGCGCGTCAAGCGGCTCATCGCGATGCACGCGGTCACGACGCTGCTGCTTGAGGGGATCACGCTGGCGGTTTCGCCCGTGCTGGGCTACCTGCTGCCGGCGTTTGAGCCGCTGCTGGTCGCGCTGGCGGCGGTCTGCGCGCAGCCGGTGGAGACGCACATCAACAACCAATTCCTGAATGACGCGAAGCGGCGGCTTGAGTCGATGCCGGGGCTGATCAAAATCGGCATCACCGGCAGCTACGGCAAGACGAGCACGAAGTTTCTGCTGCGCGACATCCTCTCCGTCAAATACAGCGTGCTGGCGACGCCCTCGAGCTTCAATACGCCCATGGGCGTCACGCGCGTCATCCGCGAGCAGCTGATGCCCTCGCATCAGGTGTTCATCGCGGAGATGGGCGCGCGCCATGTCGGCGACATCCGCGAGCTGGTCGACCTGGTCCATCCGTCGATCGGCCTGATCACGTCGGTCGGCCCGCAGCACCTCGATACCTTCGGCACCGTTGAGCGCGTGCGGGACACCAAGTATGAGCTGATCGAGGGCCTGCCGCAGGAAGGCATCGCCGTCTTTGCGCGTGACGGCGCGCATTGCGACGCGCTGTATGCGCGCTGCCCGCTCGCCGCAAAATACAGACCGGGCGACCTGGTCGAGGCCAGCGGCGTGGAGGCCGGTCCGTGGGGCACGCGCTTCACGCTGACGGACGTTCAGACGGGCGAGAGCCGGCAGATGGAGACGCGCCTGCTGGGCGAGCATTCGATTGCCAACCTGCTGCTTTGCTGCACGGCCGCCAAGGCGCTGGGTATGACGCTTGAGGAGATTGCGCTGGGCGTGTCGCACTGCGAGCCCGTCGAGCACAGGCTTCAGCTGATCAGCGGGGCGGGCGGCGTGTCGATCATCGACGACGCCTTCAACGCCAATCCGGTTGGCGCGCAGGCGGCGCTTCGCGTGCTGAAGCATTTTCCCGGGCGGCGGATCATCGTCACGCCGGGCATGGTCGAGCTGGGCGGCAGGGAAGAGGAATTCAACCGCGCCTTTGGCACGCAGATGGCCTCGAGCGTGGATATCGCCATCCTGGTTGGAAAAAAGCACACCCGGCCCATCGCAGAGGGACTGCTCGCCGCGGGCTTTGACGAAAGCAATCTCCACGTGGTCGGCAGCCTGGGCGAGAGCACGGAGCTGCTGCATACGATGATGCGCGCCGGCGACGTGGTGCTCTACGAAAACGATCTGCCGGACAATTACAGCGAGTGAGGAGAGATTCTGAGCATGAGCAAGATGAACATCGCGGTTTTCTTTGGTTCCCGGAGCTGCGAGCACGACGTATCCATCGTCTCTGCCCTGCAGCTCATGGAGGCGGCGAAGGCCGCCGGATATACCGTGATCCCTGTCTATATTTCCCGGGACGGCCTGTGGTACACCGGCGAGCCCCTCATGCAGATGGAGACGCTGCGCGCGTTCAACCCGATGGCGAAGGGCATCACGCGCGTGACGCTCGACGTGAGCGCGAACGCGGGCGACCTCTGGGCGTGGCCGCCGCAGCGGGCGGGCCTTTTTGCCAAGGTGCCCGCGCCCGTGGCGCATATCGACTGCGCCATTCCCGTGCTGCACGGCATGCACGGCGAGGACGGCACGCTGCAGGGCCTGCTGGAGATGGCAAACATTCCATACGCCTCCTCGGGCGTGCTGGGCTCGAGCGTGGGCATGGACAAGATCGCCATGAAGCAGCTGCTGCGCGGCGCGGGCTATCCCGTGCTCGACTTTGTCTGGTGTACGCGCGAGCAGCTGAAGGATGACCGGGAGGGCGTCATCGCGCGCATCGAGAAGGCGATCAAGTATCCCGTTTTCGTCAAGCCTGCGACGCTGGGCTCCTCCATCGGCGTTTCCCGCGCCTGCAGCCGCGAGGAGCTCGAGCGCGCGCTGGATTTGGCCGCGTCGTATGACCGCCGCATCCTCGCGGAGGTCGGCATCACGCATCCCGTGGAGATCAACTGCGCGGCGCTGGGCTACGGCGAGACGGTCGAGACGTCTGTGTGCGAGATGCCGGTCTCCTCGGCGGACGACAGCTTCCTCAACTTCTTTGAAAAATACCTGCGCAATGCGGGCGCGAAGGGCGAGGAGCGCAGCCGGGGCATGAAGAGCCTCAGCCGCGTCGTGCCTGCGCCCATCGGCGAGGAGCTGACGAGGCGCATCCAGACGATGACGCGCGAGATCTTCAAGCTGCTCGACTGCCGCGGCACCGTGCGCATCGACTTCATCCTCGACGAAAACGACGTGCTCTACGTCAACGAGCCCAACACGATTCCCGGCTCGTTGGCCTTCTACCTCTGGAAGGAATGCGGCGTCGACTTCCCGGCGCTGGTCGACAGGATGGTCGAGAGCGCGCTGCGCGCCCATGCCGACAAGAACATGAGCGTCTATGCGTTCGACTCGACGATTTTGCAGAAGGTCACCGCCGGCAGCAAGGGTGCCAAGCGCTGAACAAAAAAAGCCCTCCCCATTCGGGGAGGGCGGACGTGTTCTCAGTACCCGAGATCTTCGTCGATGAGCAGCACGACCGTGCGCTTGCCGCCGGGCGCGCGCTCGAAGCTGACGGTCATGCGGCACATGGGACTCACGCAGGCGGAGACGTCGCAGGCCCCGGAGGCGCAAGGGGTCGAGAGACCCTGACGGCGCGCGTTCTGCGGACAGGCGACCTGCTTGATGCGGCGGACGGCCTGTTGCATTCCGCCCTCGACGAGCTTGTTGCGGCCGACGACGACATAGACCGTGCGCGGGCCGTAGCACATGGCGGCGACGCGGTTGCCGTTGCCGTCGATGTTGACCATCAGGCCGTCCTCGGTCAGCGCGTTGACGGAGCAGACATACAGCGGCGCGTTCATGGCCTCGTGCAGCAACGCGGGGCGCTTGACGGGCTCGACCTCCCAATGCCAGAGGACGGGATGCCCGTTTTCGCGCAGCAGGCGGTCAAGCTCCATCTGTTTGGCGGTCATGCTGCCGCCAAAGGCGACGGTTTCTCCGGCAGGCATGTCCCCGAGCAGAAAGGACGCGGCCTCGGCGGAAGAAGAAAAGACGTGGGCTTCAAAGCCCCTGCCGCGCAGGGCAGCGGCTGTTTTTTCAAGGTATTGTGACATGTGGCGACGCACTTCCTTCTTTTGGAATGGCTTCATTATATCAGCTTTTCCGCATTTTTTGAAGAGGAGAAACGGACTTTGATCGACGAGTGGTTTGAGGGCGTGGTCGACAGGCTCTGCGTGAGCGTGCCGCGGCGCGTGAAGCCGTGGCTTGTGCGCCTGTCGGGCTCGTGTGTGGTCTGGCGGATTCTGCTCTATGCCACCTCTGTCGGGCGTGTGATCGCCGGCGCGTTCGGCTCCATCAGCTCGGAGGAGACGATCGACAGCTTTCTGACGGAGGCTGTGGAGGGCAGCGCGCGGGGCCCCGGGCTTCGAGAACTCAGGGAGACGCTTCAAAAGCGCCTGCTTTGGCTGAGCCTGCGCCTTGACGGCGCGCGGCTGCCGGCGATGTTCTTTCTGCTGGCGCTCTGCGCGCTGGGTGTGCCGGCCGTGGGCGGGCCGTTTATGGCGGCCTGCGCGGCGGCGATGGGCTTCTTCTTTCTGACGGAGGGGATTGAAACGGGCTATCCGCCCGTCTGCCGCGGCGTGCGCCAGCGGTTTCTGCTGGCGCTTATGCTCAAGACGGCGGGCTGCGGCGCGCTGCTGCTGGCTTTCTATGGCAGCTATGCCCGACAGCAGGTGACGACAAACGTCGTGCTGCAGAGCACGATGCTGGCGATGCTGGGCGTTCACGCGCTGCTCTTTTTTGCGCTGACGGCGTTCAACCGCAGGCAGCCGCTGCTGCTGCGCGCGCTTTCGGGCGTGCTGGGGACGGTCTGGGCGCTGTGCGCGGCTGCTGCCATTGCGCTGGTGGCCTCGCAGATGGCCGCCCCGCCGGCTCAGCTGGCGGCGGCACTGGGCGCGGCGGTGGGCGCGCTGCTGCTTTTGCTGGCGCTGGAGCTTGACACGATGACGCAGTTGGGCGCCATCCGGCTGCGCTACGGAAGGCTCTGGCAGGCGCTCTTCCGCCTGGCCGCTCTGGCGCTCGTGTTGCTCTATGCCTGGACGGGCGCATGCTGACAACGGAAAATCAACGGTTTGAACGGAAAACGGAGGAAACAGGACCGATGGAAAAACGCATGGAAACCATCCGCAACTTCTGCATCATCGCGCACATCGACCACGGCAAGTCCACGCTGGCGGACAGGCTGCTGGAGAAGACGGGCGTGTACGAGAAGCGCGAGATGGTCGATCAGATTCTTGACTCGATGGAGCTGGAGCGCGAGCGCGGCATCACGATCAAGAGCAAGGCTGTCCACATGACCTATACGGCGAAGGACGGGCAGACCTATGCGCTCAACCTCATCGACACCCCCGGCCATGTCGACTTCACCTACGAGGTTTCCCGCGCGCTGGCCGCCTGCGAGGGCGCACTGCTGGTCGTCGACGCGACGCAGGGCGTCGAGGCGCAGACGCTGGCCAACGTTTATATGGCGCTGGAGCACAACCTCGAGATCATCCCCGTGATCAACAAGATCGATCTGCCGAGCGCGCGCCCGGACGAGGTGCGCCAGGAGATCGAGGAGGTCATCGGCCTGGACGCCTCGCAGGCGCCGCTCATCAGCGCAAAGGTGGGCCTTGGCATCGACGACGTGCTCGAGAGCGTCGTGACGATGATGCCGCCGCCGCAGGGCGACGCGCAGGCGCCGCTTCAGGCGCTGATCTTCGACTCCTACTACGACAATTATCGCGGCGCGATCTGCTATGTGCGCATCGTCTCGGGCAGCGTGCGCGCGGGCATGCGCATCCGCATGATGAACACCGGCGCGTGCTTTGACGTCGTCGAGGTCGGCGTCCGCAGCCCGGGCTATCAGCCTGTGAGCGAGCTGCGCGCGGGCGACGTCGGCTATGTCGCCGCGTCGATCAAGGATCTGCACGACACGCGCGTCGGCGACACGATCACGGACGACGCCAACCCGGCGGAGGAGATGCTGCCCGGCTACCGCCAGGTCAACCCGATGGTCTTCTGCGGCATCTATCCGGCGGACGGCGCGGATTACGAGGCGCTCAAGGACGCGCTGGAAAAGCTGCAGCTCAACGATGCGTCGCTGACCTACGACCCCGAGACGAGCCAGGCGCTGGGCTTTGGCTTCCGCTGCGGCTTCCTGGGTCTTTTGCACATGGAGATCATCCAGGAGCGGCTGGAGCGCGAGTTCGACCTCGACCTCATCACGACCGCGCCGAGCGTCATCTACAAGGTGCACAAGACGGACGGCACCGTCGTGGATGTGGATAACCCGTCGAACCTGCCGCCCGCCGGCGTGATTGACTACATGGAGGAGCCGTACGTCAAGACGAGCATCCACACGCCGCAGGAGTATGTTGGCGCGCTGATGGAGGTCTGCCAGAACAAGCGCGGCGTCTTTAAGGACATGGTCTACGAGGGACAGCGCGTCTGCCTGCACTACGAGATGCCGCTCAACGAGATCATCTTCGACTTCTTCGACCAGATCAAGAGCCGCAGCCGCGGCTACGCGAGCTACGACTACGAGCTCTTCGGCTACCGGCAGAGCGACCTGGTGAAGCTCGATATGCTGCTCAACGGCGAGATGTGCGACGCGCTCTCGATGATCGTTCACCGCGACCGCGCCTACGCGCGCGGACGCTCGATTGCCGAGAAGCTCAAGGACGTCATTCCGCGCCAGCTCTTCGAGATCCCGATTCAGGCGGCGATCGGCGGCAAGGTCATCGCGCGCGAGACGGTCAAGGCCATGCGCAAGGACGTGCTGGCCAAGTGCTACGGCGGCGACATCTCGCGCAAGCGCAAGCTGCTGGAAAAGCAGAAGGAGGGCAAGAAGAAGATGCGCCAGCTCGGCAGCGTCGAGGTGCCCAGCGAGGCGTTCATGGCCGTGCTCAAGATGGACGATTGACCGGCTGCACGGATATGCGCGAAGCGAGGAAGGGAGTCTGAGGGATGGAAGCGATCTCCATCTATATTCACGTCCCGTTCTGCGTCCAAAAATGCGCCTACTGTGACTTCGCCTCGTTTGCGGGGCGGCTGGCGCAGCGGGAAGCCTATGTGGAGGCCGTCTGCCGCGAGATGCGCGCGCAGGCGGCCTTCTTTGGGCGCAGGCGGGTGAACACGGTCTTCTTTGGCGGCGGCACGCCGACGCTGCTTGAGGGCGCGCAGGCCGCGCGGCTGATGCAGGCGCTGCGGGAGAGCTTTGATCTGGCGCCGGACGCGGAGATCACCATGGAGGGCAACCCGGGCACGCTGACGCGGGAAAACCTCGCTGCCTATCGCCGCGCGGGGGTCAACCGGCTGTCGCTGGGCGTGCAGAGCCTCGACGACGGGCTGCTGACCTCTATCGGGCGGATTCACACGGCCCGGGAGGCGGAGGAGGCCGTCGCGATGGCGCGCGGGGCGGGGTTTGAGAGTCTCAGCCTCGACCTGATGCTGGGGTTGCCGGGGCAGAGCCCGGCGCAATGGGCGCAGACGCTCGAGCGGGCCATTGCGCTGGCGCCGGAGCATCTGAGCTGCTACAGTCTGATCCTCGAGGAGGGAACGCCGCTGTTTGACGACGTGCAGGCAGGGCGGAGCACGCCGCTGCCGGACGAAGACGCGCTCCTTCAGATGGACGAGACGACGGAGCGGCTGACTCGGGCGGCGGGCTACGCGCGCTATGAGGTCTCCAACTACGCGAAAGAGGGCTTCGCCTGCCGCCACAATATCGTCTATTGGGAATGCCTGCCGTATCTGGGTCTGGGGCTCGCCGCGCACAGCGACATGGACGGACGGCGGTTTTACAATCCCTCCGATTGGGCAGGCTATCTGCATACCGTCTCAGAGGGAAATGCCTGGCGCGAGCAGGAGAGCGAAGCGCGGGAGCGGCCGTTTGAGCGCATGATGATGGGCCTGCGGATGACGCGGGGCGTCGATGCGGCGCGCTTTACGCGCGATTTCGGCGCGCCGCCGGAGGCATTCTGGCCCCAAACCCTCGCGCGTATGACGCAGGGCGGACTTACGGAGCGCGCCGCAGAGCGTATTCGCCTGACGCCGCGAGGCATGCAGGTGATGAACGGCATACTCGTCGCCATGCTTGAGGAGAGCGAAAACCGCAGCTGAGCGCTTCAAACCTGCGCTCGGACGCTGAAATGTCGGAAGGGGTGCCTGAAGGCCATTCGCAAAAGGCAGGAAACGTCAGCTTTTGCGCAAAAAGATGTGAAAAGCCTGTTGACAAAACCGCGCCTTCGTGGTATCTTAATCACGCTGATTAGCACTCAAACCGATCGAGTGCTAACAATACCGAAAGGAGGAAAGCGCGATGGATCGCATTGATCGCAAGTACCGCATTCTGCAGGCGATCATTGATGACTACATCCTGACCGCGCTGCCCGTCGGTTCAAGGACGATCTCCCGCAAATATGAACAGAAGCTCTCCTCGGCCACCATCCGCAACGAGATGAGCGACCTGGAGGAGCTGGGTTATCTCGATTCGCCGCATACCTCGGCCGGTCGCGTCCCTTCCTATAAGGCATATCGCCTGTATGTGGACCAGATGCTGACGCCTGAGTCGTTGACGGCGGAGGAAAAGGCCTTCATCAACCGCTGCTTCGACCGCCGGGTGCATCAGGTGGAGGAGCTGTCCATGCGGATAGCAAAGGCGCTTTCCAGCATGACGCACTACACCACCGCCGTGATGACCCGCAGCCCCCGCAACGAGCAGGAGCTCAGCCATCTGCAGCTGGTGCCCGTCGCTGACCGCCGGGTGCTGCTGATTCTGGTGACCCGCAGCGGCAGCGTCCGCCAGAGTGTGCTCGACCTGGGCGCGGGCATCGAGCCCGACGAGCTGTATACGGTTTCCCGGATCCTGAGCAGTCAGATGCAGGGCTGCCGCCTGAGCGAGCTGCCGGAAAGGCTGCTGCGGATGGCGGGAAGCGGGACGGGCGGCGTAGGAACGGTCGTTCAGGCGATGGCCGAACAGCAGCCCGAAGAGGCATCCAGCGACATTTCGGCGCTCGTCATCGGCGGACGCTCGAATCTGCTGAACTTCCCCGAGTATTCGGATGTCGACAAGGCGCGCTCGCTGCTGAGCGTGCTGGAGACGCGGGAAAAGATGGTTTCGCTCCTCTCCTCGCACGGGGAAATGGAAATCTCCGTGCGCATCGGCCCGGAGACGGGCATGGAGGAGATGAAGGACTGCTCCATCGTCACGGCCAGCTACCGGCTCAGCGACGGCCGCGTCAACACGATCGGCCTGATCGGGCCGACGAGGATGCAGTACGGCAAGGTGCTTGCCGTGCTGGGGCAGGTGGGCCGCTCGCTGACCGAGCTGCTCGAAGAGCAGACGCGGCCCGACCCCGAAGGGCGATGATACGGGCATGAAGAAAAAGCAAAAACAGCGCACCGCCGACCGGACGATCCGGGAAAGGATCCGCAAGACGGCAGGCGATATCAAAGAAAGGGCTATGAGCATGAACAGCGAAGACAAGGAGACCCTCCGTCAGGAGGCCGGGAAGCAGGAAAACGCCGGGCAGGAGGCTGCTGCGGAGAATGCGCAGGAGGCTGAGCAGGCGCCGACCGTCGAATCCCTGACGGCGGAGCTTGAGAAGGCCAGGGCGCAGTGCGACGAGTATCTCGACCTTGCTCAGCGCAAGCAGGCTGAATTCGCCAACTACCGCCGCCGGACAGAGGGCATCCGCCAGGAGGCCTACGACGACGGGCGCAGGGACGCCATTGAGAAGCTGCTCCCCGTTGTGGATAACCTCGAGCGCGCGCTCAGCGCCGCCGGGGAGGAGGAATCCGCACTGCGGGACGGCGTGGACATGGTGCTGCGCCAGACGCGCGACGCGCTTTCCAAGATGGGCGTCGAGGAGATCGACCCGCTGGGCCAGCCCTTTGACGCGGAGCTACATAACGCCGTGATGCAGGGCACCGCCGAGGAGGGCGAGCCGGGCACGGTGTGCATGGTGCTGCAGAAGGGCTACAAGCTCGGCAGCCGCGTGATTCGTCACGCGATGGTCAAGGTGGTTGCGGGCTGAGCCTGACGGCAGGCCCGATTCCATAAATCAATCGCAAACAAGACTTCTCATCATCAGACAGTTGACAGGAGGAAACATATATGAGCAAGATTATCGGTATTGACCTGGGCACGACCAACAGCTGCGTTGCCGTCATGGAGGGCGGCGAGCCGGTTGTCATCCCTAACGCGGAAGGCGCGCGCACCACGCCGTCCGTCGTCGCCTTCACCAAGAACGGCGAGCGCCTGGTCGGCCAGGTCGCCAAGCGCCAGGCCGTCACCAACCCGGATCGCACGATCATCTCGATCAAGCGCGACATGGGCACCGACCGCCGCATCGTCATCGACGGCAAGGACTACACGCCGCAGGACATCAGCGCGATGATCCTGATGAAGCTCAAGGCGGACGCCGAGGCCTACCTGGGCGAGACCGTCACGCAGGCGGTCATCACCGTTCCGGCCTACTTCTCCGACAGCCAGCGCCAGGCGACCAAGGACGCCGGCCGCATCGCGGGCCTGGAGGTTCTGCGCATCATCAACGAGCCGACGGCCGCTTCCCTGGCCTACGGCCTTGACAAGGAAGATTCCCATAAGATCCTGGTCTACGACCTGGGCGGCGGCACGTTCGATGTCTCCCTCCTGGAGATCGGCGACGGCGTCTTTGAGGTGCTCGCCACCAACGGCAACACGCATCTGGGCGGCGACGACTTCGACCAGCGCATCATCGACTACCTCGCCTCCGAGTTCAAGAAGGAGAACAACATCGACCTCAAGGCTGACCGCATGGCGCTCCAGCGCCTCAAGGAGGCCGCCGAGAAGGCGAAGATCGAGCTCTCCGGCGTCATGAGCACCAACATCAACCTGCCGTTCATCACGGCGGACGCGACCGGCCCGATGCAGAACGCGCTGCGTGACGCTGGCATGACCGCCAGCGAGGTGGATCGCGTGATCCTGGTCGGCGGCTCCACCCGTATCCCGGCCGTGCAGGAGGCCGTGCGCAAGATGACCGGCAAGGAGCCCTACCGCAACATCAACCCGGACGAGTGCGTCGCGGTCGGCGCGGCCATTCAGGGCGGCGTTCTGGGCGGCGAGGTCAAGGATGTCCTGCTGCTGGACGTCACGCCGCTGTCCCTGGGCATTGAGACGATGGGCGGCGTCTTCACCCGCTTGATCGACCGCAACACCACCATCCCGACCACCAAGAGCCAGATCTTCTCCACCGCCGCGGACGGCCAGACCTCTGTCGAGGTGCACGTCCTGCAGGGCGAGCGCGAGATGGCCGCGGGCAACAAGACGCTCGGCCGCTTCCAGCTGACCGGCATCGCGCCGGCGCCGCGCGGCGTGCCGCAGATCGAGGTCACCTTCAACATCGACCGCAACGGCATCGTCAACGTCTCCGCGAAGGATCTGGGCACCGGCAACGAGCAGAAGGTCACCATCACCTCGAGCACCAACCTCTCCGAGGAGGAGATCAAGCAGCGCGTCAAGGAGGCGGAGCAATACGCCGCCGAGGACAAGAAGCGCAAGGAAGAGGTCGAGACCCTCAACCATGCGGACAGCATGATCTTTGAGGTCGACAAGCAGCTCAAGGAGCTGGGCGACAAGCTCAGCGCCGAGGACAAGGCGACCGTGGAAAACGAGCTGGCGGAGTTCAAGAAGGTTCGCGAGACCAACGACGCGGCGCAGATCAAGACGGCCATGGAGGCCTTCACGCAGAAGGTCTACGCAGTCTTCGGCAAGATCTATCAGCAGCAGCAGGCGCAGGATCCGAACGCGCAGGCAGGCGGCTACCAGGCCGGCAACGCGCAGGACGCGACCTCCGACGGTGCTTCCGACGCGGACTACGACGTGCACTGATTGAAAAACAGACCCATAGGTTTAGCGCGGAGCCGCCGTCACTTTGTGGCGGCGGCCTCACGCGGTTCAGACGGCCGGCTCCATGCTGGCTCAGATAGGCGGTGACTGCTGTGGCAGACAAGAGAGATTACTATGAGGTGCTGGGCATTTCCAAGGGCGCCTCGGACGAGGAGATCAAAAAGGCATACCGAAAGGCAGCCAAGGCGAGCCACCCGGATCTGCACCCGGACGACAAGGAGGCCGAGGCGCGCTTCAAGGAGATCAACGAGGCCTACGAGGTGCTCTCCGATCCCCAGAAGCGGGCGCGCTACGATCAGTTCGGCTTTGACGACCCGGCCATGGGCGGCGCGGGCGGCAGCGGCTTTGGCGGCTTCGGCGGCTTTGAGGATATCTTCGATATGTTCACGGGCGGCGGCTTCGGCGGCGGGCGCACGGCCTCGAGCCGGCAGAACGCGCCGCAGCGCGGCAGCGACCTGCAGTACAACCTGACGCTGACCTTTGAGGAGGCAGCCTTCGGCTGCCGCAAGGAGTTCAAGTTCCAGCGCGGGGCGACCTGCGATGTCTGCGGCGGCACGGGCGCCAAGCCCGGCACGCAGCCGCAGACCTGCCCGACCTGCCACGGCTCCGGCCAGCAGCGCGTGACGATGAATTCCCCGTTCGGCCAGGTGCAGACGATGCGCACCTGCCCGACCTGCGGCGGCAAGGGCAAGACGATCAAGGATCGCTGCACGAAGTGCGGCGGCAGCGGCTTTACGCGCGTTACGCGCACGGTGACAATCAACGTGCCGGCGGGCGTCGACGACGGGCAGAACTTCAAGACCATCCCGGGCGAGGGCGAGCCCGGCCGCAACGGCGGCCCGTCCGGCGATCTGTACATCACCTGCTCCGTGCGGCCGCACAGGATCTTCAAGCGCGACCATTACGACCTCTACTGCGACGTGCCGATCTCCTTTACGCAGGCGGCGCTGGGCGGCGATATCGATGTGCCGACGCTGGAGGGGACAACGCAGTTCAACATCCCCGCGGGCACGCAGGAGGGAACCTCCTTCCGCATCCGCGGCCAGGGCATCACGCAGCTGCGCGGCACGGGCCGCGGCGACCTGTTCTTCACGGTGCACGTCGAGGTGCCCAAGCACCTGGGCGAGAAGCAGAAGGATCTGCTGCGCCAGTTTGAGGATTCGCTCAACGGGCGCGAGTATGAGCGCCGCAAGAGCTTCGGCGACCAGATGAAGAACTATATCAAGGAGAACGCGGAGCGCTTCAAGGAAAAATTCGACAAGAAATGACCGGCATGATGCCGGTGACACTTCCGAAGAGGTTATGAGCGTGTAGGGACAGAGCTGCACGAGGCTGGGGCCTTGGAGATTGTTCAGAATAACAGGAATGCGAAGGGAGCTGTCAGGCAGGAAACCGGTTGTCCGGCGCGGGCTTGACGGCTTTTTTCGCGGAAAGGGAAAGCATGGATTGGATGGAAGCCGTGGTGCATACCACCACGATGGGCGCAGACATCGTCAGCGAGGTGCTGATGAACGCGGGCGCGGTCGGCACGGCCATCGAGGATCGCTATGACGTGACGTCCAGCAAGAAGTCGGACGGCATGTGGGACATGATCGACGAGGACGTGCTCAAAAACATGGCCGAGGATGTGCTCGTCAAGGCGTATTTCAAGGACGACCAGAGCGCGCAGGAGACGCTGCTGCTCGTGGGCGAAAAGCTGCGGGAGATCGGCAGGCTCGACCTGGGCTTTGACATCGGCAGCCTCAGACTCGAGCACAGCAGCGTCCATGAGCAGGACTGGGCGGAAAACTGGAAGAAGTATTACAAGCCCTTCCGCGCGGGCGAGCATCTGGTGATCAAGCCGAGCTGGGAGCCCTACGAGGAGCAGCCGGGCGATCTCGTGCTCGAGCTCGATCCGGGTATGGCCTTCGGCACGGGGACGCATGAGACGACGTTCATGTGCATGCAGCAGCTCGAGAAGTACGTCAAGCCCGGCTGCCGCGCCATCGACGTCGGCTGCGGCAGCGGCATTCTCGCCCTGGCGGCAGCGAAGCTGGGCGCGGGCGACGTGCTGGCGATCGATCTGGACGAGCTGGCGGTCAAGGTCGCGGCGGAAAACACGCAGAAGAACGGGCTTGCCGGAACCGTGCGCGTCGTCCACGGCGATCTGCTCGAGCAGCGCGAGGAGCAGGCGGACGTGATCGTCGCCAACATCATCGCGGACGTGATCTGCTTCCTCTGCGGGCCGGCCAAAAAGCATCTGCTGCCCGGCGGCGTGTTTATCTGCTCCGGCATCATCCGCGAGCGCGAGGAGGACGTGCAGCGCGCTCTGGAGGCGGCCGGATACACCGTCTGCAACCGACTGGAAAAGGGAGAATGGGTGTGCCTGGCGGCGCATCTGTAAAGGGCTATGCATCGATTTTTTGCCGATGAAGGCGGTATTGTGGAAGGCCGCGCCGGATTGAATGCCGAGGATTCCCGCCATGCGCTGCGCGTGCTGCGCCTGCGGGAGGGAGACGAGGTCGAGCTCGTCTGCGCGCCGGAGCGGTTTCTCGCCGTGATCGAGAGTGTGGAGGAGGAGCGCGTGCGCGTGCGCGTGCTCCATG